>JANOBN010000277.1:0-3401 GCA_031411675.1 Bacteroidota bacterium
TTAATTAAACCATCCAGTGCTTTTTTAGATTCTGCACGAAGATTGGCTTTATCAAGGTCATAGAATATCTCAGGAACAGTAATTGGCTTTGCAGTACTTTTTAATGGGAAATCGAAATCATAGGTGTAATCTTTATCCTCATCTAATCCTATGGTAGCAAACTCTTCAAACTTGGTTAGGTATCCGGTGAAGGAAGCAGATACTTTATATTTTACATTTGGTTTTAACGGATAACGATAGGTTCCATCCGGTCCTGTTTTAACACTTAAAGAAGTACCATCACTTCCGAATAACTCTACAAGCGCACCTTCTAATGGCTCTTTTGAATCGGTATCATAAACCTTACCGCCAACAAAAAGATTTAGTGGTGGAATTACAAATGAGTAAATATCATCACCTCCTTTTCCACCTTCACGGTTAGAAGAAAGATAACCGTTAGTTTCTGAAGTAAAAAACAATCCGAAGTCGTCGCCAGGAGAATTCATCGGGGATTTTAAGTTGGTTGCTTCACTCCAAACTCCATTCTCATATGAAGTGGAGAAAATATCTAAACCACCCATTCCAGGTTTTCCATTAGAAGAATAATATAACTTACCGGCACGACCGGCATAAGGAAACATCTCATCACCTTCAGTATTGATTCCGGCTCCCGGATTGGTCGGTGTTCCCCAACTTGAAGAAGCATCATTCCAACGGCTCATCCAGATATCTTTTCCACCCATACTTCCCGGCATATCACTGACAAAGTATAACGTTTTTCCGTCTGCAGAAAGACTTGGCTGACCTGTAGTATAAGCTTCATTGTTAAATGGAAGAGAAACTCCTTCACTCCATTTTCCGTCAGTCATGGTTGACATTAAAATCTGGCAAAAGGTATTTTTATCTTTAGAATGCGGACACGTAGTATAATACATTGTTTTACAATCAGCAGAAAAGGTTGCAGCACCATCACTGTTCTCGGTATTTACAACATTAGTTAAACTGGTTGGGGTGCTCCATTTGCCATTATTATCTATAGAAGCAGTAAACAAATCATAATATTTTTCTCCATACCAGTTGTCATTTTTAGTTCCAACGGCTTCCTCGCGTGATGAAGTAAAAACAACACTATTCTTAACAGCCGGATTTTCTGCAACGGCAAAATCATAGTATTTAGAGTTTAAGGCAGATAGATTTTCCACCCTATGACGGGTTGGTTTATCCTTCCATGCCTGTGCCTGCTCATTCGCTTGTACTCCGGCATCAGCCTTGGGGTCAGAAGGATTCTCTGCTTTGTAGGCATTATATTGTACAATTGACTCGGCGTATTTACCATTCGCTTTCAAAGCTTCCGCGTAACGCAAAAGACCAATAGGATCTTTGTATTTTGCAGCAACTGCTTTTCCATAAAAATCTTCTGCCTCTGCCGAATTGTTCATCATACGGGCACATTCTCCGGCTTGAAAAGCGGCCTTGGCCTTATCTTCTTTCTTCTTTAACTTGGCATAGCCTTTCTTATAAAGAGTTGAAGCTGTGTAATATTGTGCTGCATTAAATGCCTTATCAGCCTTTGCAGTTTTACTTTTAGCAGGTTTTTTATCTGCTCCAGTGGCTGACAGAATGGTAATGCACACTAATACCAGGCTTAAAATACGTTTGATCATAGAGTTACGTGCAGTTAAATTATTGACGATCGACAAAGGAAGAAAATAATTTCCAAATCAAAAAATAAGCTTGAAAATGGGCAGTGTCTCAGTTTGCCTTAAGCCCTCTTTTTCAGCCATTTAAGGCATAAAATATGATGAATAATAAAATTAATTGTTAATAAAGATAAAAAAGCAGATAAAAATGGCTGAAAAAAGAACACAGTATAAAATACAGAGATGGATAATATTTTCTTTATTATGTAACTCAGTTGCAATCCTATTGATTATAACACACCTATTTTTGAGTGTTTTCAAAAACAAAGAAAATAATCATCAGCAGAATTGCTGTGAGTGCTGCAATGCCAGCCACCCTTGACCAAAATAATATTTCTTTACCGTCATTATAGGATTCATCCTCCCTTCTTTTATAGGTTACATAACCACCAGATAATAAAAAGCTCTTCCCTTCTAATGTTAATTTATATCCTGAATTAGTAAATTCAATATGCCGATCTCTTATAATCTTTTTATAAAATTGTATGGCATTATCCTCTCCTGATATTCTTCTTGTTATAACGTGAAGATCACTACCGCTAACCCCATCTTTTGAGTTGATCTCAATTAAAATATCATTCAGTATCTCTTCGTCGGTCATAAAAAAGGGCTGTTTCCAGCCCAAACATACTATTTTTCCATATTATCGACTAGCTTGATAATGTCTTCTGCCGTCCAAATGTCTTGCGTTAAGCCTGCTTCCATTGCTGGCGTTACTCTTAAGGTCTTATGAACTTTTAGGAAGTTGTAGTAAACAAAATGCAGGGCAATAGCATGGCAATGATTTTCTAATTTCTTACTGAAAGCATTGGTTAACCTTGTAAAACGTCTCATATGCATACGCATGGTTAAGTTTTGTCTTTCTACGTAGCTGGTAGAGGCAAACTTCATATCAGGTTGTCCTGTTATCCTTCTTCTCTTTGTTCCGGTACATTCAGCAGGGGAGTATTTACGTTCTGCTTCTTTTCCTGATGGTGCGCCGTACATCTTGATCAGTTGTGCGTAATCTACTTTAAAGCTGAAAGCATTATCTACCGCCTGTAAATAAGGTTTAAAGCCATCCGTTGTTAACTGTACTCTATTGCTTAAACGAGAGGCAACGTCATACATAAACTCATTAGCAGAATCAGCATCCCTGTTACCTACAAACCAAGAAACAATCAGTTTACTATCAGCATCCATCCCTACCCAAGTCCAGATGTCACCCACTTCACTATTTTCATTCATCTGCTCCTCAAAAGGTAGGTTAGCCTGCTTGGCATAAACAAAACTCCAGATTTCATCACATTCAATGCGCTTGGAGGCAATATTCTTAACCGTCTTATCGTGAAAATCCTGACAAGCCTTGCCAGCATCCACTAACAACTTAGTTACGGTATTTATACTGCAACCTGTAATACGGCTGGTTGATCTTAAGCTGTTACCTTCACATAAAAGGTTGAGAATGGTGGTACGGGTAGATAATGGTAGCTGATTCATACCGACAAAGATATATCAAAATGCTTTATCGGTCAAGCATAATGATCAATTTAATAATATTGAATATCAGTTATTTAATTTAAAATATTTTATTTGTTGATAAAAATTGTACATTTCAGTCGTTTTTGTTAACAATAACTTCTTTGGTCAATAATATGAATGAATTATTGATTTTTATTTGTATTAAAATGTCGTCTTCTGGGTGATTATTTATTAATAATAACATATTTTTGCTAATAACCA
>JANOBN010000278.1:0-3247 GCA_031411675.1 Bacteroidota bacterium
GCACAACTTTTTCTTATTCTTATTAAGCAATACGTCAGCAAATTTACCCGCAACACGAAAACAGAGATTGATGATTTAATTATTAGAATTCTGTCTACACCCGTTTATCTGGCAATTTTTTTTACCGGAGTTTATATTGCCTTCCAGTTTTTAATAATATCTGAAAAATGGACCAAATGGATTGATCGGTCATTATTTGTCATTTTTATTTTAATTGCAGCAAGTGTCTTGTCTAAGATTTTAATCATATTAACAAGTCACTGGCTCAGGGTTGAAAAAAGATTTGAAAAAACTCCAAAACTGGTTGGAAAAATAATCAGTATACTGATTTACCTTCTGGGTTTTGTAATGGTTTTAAATTACTTCAGCATTAACATCACTCCTATTATTGCTACACTGGGTATAGGAGGATTAGCCGCCGGTCTTGCTTTACAAAGTACCTTAAGTAACTTCTTTGCCGGCTTACATATTATTACTGACCGTTCTTTTACCGTTGGTGATCTGATAGAAATTAACCAACTTACTATTGCCGGACATATTGAAGATATCGGATGGCGCACTACACGTATTAAAACACTTCAAAATACAATCGCCATAGTGCCCAACTCTAAGCTTGCTGAAAGTGTGATAATAAATACAGAACTACCTGAAAAGGAAATGGCAATCACAATTAAATGCGGTGTTGCATACGGATCTGATTTAAATAAAGTAGAACAACTAACTTACGACATTGCAAAACAAGTTCAGGAGACTATCGCGGGAGCGGTAAAAGATTTTGATCCTATTATTCGCTTTAATGAGTTTGGTGATTACAATATAAATTTTTCTGCTACTTTAAAAATTCTTTCATTTGACGATAAGCCTTTAGTAAAGCATGAATTTATTAAAAGGCTAAAGGTTTGTTATGAAAAAGAAAGCATTGAAATCACATTGTTTAATGCTGCGATTACCAGGTCATCTGATTTAAAATAACAGCTTACCGGCAACTGTTAATTGATACTAACAGGTTATTTTTAAATAATTATCAAGGCAAGACCGAAATTACTTAACCTCAATCCATGCTTCTCTCTTTTCTATGAAATATCCAACAGGTACAAGGCTCAAATCGCTCAATCCATTACTACTCATTAATTGTTTGAATTGCTCCGCATAATCAGGATCTACGGCAACCAATAATCCTCCACTCGTTTGAGGATCGCATAACACCGGAATCATATCTTCATTAGGCAGGTTAACTTTATGTCCATAGCTTTTCCAGTTTCTGTTGGTACCACCCGGAATACAGCCCTGCTCGAGATATTTATTGATTGCAGGGATTAATGGCACTTTGTTATATTCAATAACTGCTGTAAATCCGCTACCTTCTGCCATCTCTGATAAATGCCCTAACAACCCGAAACCGGTAACATCGGTTATGGAGTGCACATAATCCAGCTTACCTAAAACAGCACCGATTTTATTTAAGGTTGTCATGCTTTTTATTGCCGTATTTATATCCTCATCAGTTGCTAAACCTCTCTTAGACGCCGTTGTAATTATTCCAACCCCTAATGCTTTTGTCAGAAACAACAAATCACCCTTTCGTGCAGCACTATTAGTCTTTACATTTTTTGTTTCAATCAGCCCACTTACTGCCAAACCAAACACCGGCTCAGGACAATCTATACTATGGCCTCCAGCTAAAGGGATACCGGCATCTCTACAGGCCTGTCTGCCTCCAGCTACTACCTGCCCTGCCACTTCTGCCGGTAATTTATCAATGGGCCAGCCAAGTATTGCAATTGCCATATTAGGTATTCCACCCATTGCATAAACATCACTAATGGCATTAGTGGCTGCAATACGTCCGAATTGAAAAGCATCATCCACAATTGGCATAAAAAAATCAGTAGTGCTAATCATTGCCATGCCATTGCCCATATCATATACAGCAGCATCATCTCTACTGTTATTTCCAACTAACAGATTCGGATACTCATCATCCGTTTCATTGTGCTTTAAAATAATGTCTAAAACGGCAGGTGCTATTTTGCAGCCACAACCGGCGCCGTGACTATATTGAGTAAGCTTTATTTTTTCCTGAGTAATTTGATTTTCTGTCATAATAGTTTAATCTGTTACTTTTTTTGTGTATTTATTATTTGTCTGGCTTCAAGTTCCGGGGCTGACCAATTAACATCAACGCTAATTACTTGTTCCGGATTTCTTAACTCATTGCCAAAAGAATATGTTCTGTCATAATAATCAAGCAGAGGGTTAAGCCAGCCCGGCAGGTCATTATCCATCAGCCGCTGTACCGACTCTTTCACATTCTGACCACCCATTCTTTTTACCAATTTCATGGTTTTATCGTTAAGCTCCTCTTTACTAAAAGTACCATACTCATTCAAAATTCGGGCTTCCCTTAGTGGTCTGGAAACATTCATTTCCACAACCAAAGCTTTTCGCATCAGTTCAAAAAGAGCATCCGGAATTTTGATAAAGCCGATATTCCTGCTTTCATTTTCCAGCCATAAAGGTTCTTCGCTTTTCAATGCCCCTAACTCAAATGCCAGCATATTTTCGAAATGTTCCTGGCCGGGCTGTATCGGCTGACCTAAGGACCCGAATGCGGAACCGCGATGAGAAGCGAGTGTCTCCAGGCAAATTACCTGCTCACCTTCCTCCTTAATAATCTTAAGCATCTCTGTTTTTCCCGACCCGGTTTTTCCACCTAGGATAACCAGTTTGCGTTCCTTTATGATTTGGTTTAAAGACCAGTTTCTGTATTGCTTATATCCCCCTTTTAACAAAGTGGTTTTAAAGCCCGCCATTTCCAGAACCCAGCATAATACCGCACTTCTCATGCCCCCTCTCCAACAATAAACCATTACATTAGGTGAATCTGATAATTCATTAACCTTCAATAACATTTCATGAAACAACGGACCGGATAGTTCAAAACCCTTCAGCACTGCCTCCTTCCTCCCTTTTTGCTTATAAGTTGTCCCTACTATGACCCTGTTTTCGTTATTTAGTAATGGGACATTTACTGCACCGGGTATATGACCTTTTCCGTATTCCCCTTCGCTTCTTGCATCAATTAATAGCCGGCCGGTGGACTTATATAATTTCAGAAATTCATCAATTAGGACAATAGAGGACATTGGCACAAAGGTACATTTCGGCACCAAAGTGGAACTGGTTTTAATAAAGAAAGGCAGCCTTACGGGGCTGCCTCATGCATATTATTTAACTAATTGATTAA
>JANOBN010000279.1:0-1602 GCA_031411675.1 Bacteroidota bacterium
CAGCTTAAACTGGAGTTTTAAAGGTTTTCCGGACGATTATTTTCATAATCCAATCTATTCATCACTATTTAACATTCAACAATCTGTCCTGGCAGGTTAAAGTTGAGCATTTTTCTCTTATTTTCGTGTTTCAAAATAATTAATTAAAATGAACAAAAAACTATCCCTTCTCTCATTTTCATTTTTGCTATTGACATCACTTTGTTTTGCAGGCGCCAACCCGGTAAGATTTACCATGCCGGAAGGTCTTAAAGCCGATGATTATCTGTCGAAAACCGTCATCCTTAGAGTAGATCCAAATTACAGGAATAATTGTACTGTTGAGGGCATTAACATAGCTTCAATACAGGCTATAATGAGTAACCTGGGCTCCACGGAAATACATAAAATTTTTCCAAACCATCAACCTCCTGCCTCGTTAAGAAATGAATATGGTTTTTTATATGCTGACCTTTCCCTCATTTATGAGTTGAAATATACTGCTGATGCTGATCTTGTTAAGGTGATTAATAGTCTTTTACAAACCGGCATTTTCCTATATGGGGAACCCAAGTATTTACCCAGGGTAACATTTACTCCAAATGACCCTCTTATGACTGCCAATCAGCAATTTTTAACCCGTATTAATGCCTATGATGGCTGGGATGTTTCAAAGGGGGATACAAATGTGATTGTAGGAATCACTGATACCGGGACGGATTGGGATCACCCGGATCTTGCACCGAATCTTCAATTAAATTATAGTGACCCTATTAACGGCATAGATGATGACAATGATGGGTTTGTTGATAATTTCAGAGGTTGGGATTTAGGTGAAAATGATAATGACCCAATGGTTGGAAGTTGTTTCTCCTGCCTTCATGGCTCGCATGTAAGCGGTTGCGCTGCAGGAGCAACAGATAATGGAATTGGCATTGCTGCTGCGGGTTTTAATTCCCGTTTTTTACCGGTAAAAATCGCTGATGCTTCAGGAGCTTTAACCAAAGCTTATGAAGGAATAACCTATGCTGCTGATCATGGCTGCCAAATAATCAACTGCTCCTGGGGCGGTGGTGGGGGTGGATCTTTTGGTCAAAATGTAATTGATTACGCTACTATCAATAAAAACTCTCTTGTTATAGCGGCAGCCGGAAATAATAGTAGTAATGCATTGTTTTATCCTGCCGCCTATAATTACATATTATCCGTTGCTGCAACAAACAGTACTAATGATAATAAAGCCAGCTTTTCAAATTATGGTTCTTACGTTGATGTTTGTGCGCCGGGAAATAATATATATGCTACCGTTGCTGATGATACTTACACTAGTATGAGTGGGACCTCAATGGCTTCGCCCATTACAGCCGGAGTTGCCGCAATTGTTAAATCCTATTTTCCTTCCTATTCAGGATTGCAGGTAGGAGAGCAAGTCAGGATAACTGCTGATAATATTTATTCGTTGCCACAAAATTCTTTGTATGCAAATGGTTTGGGAACCGGTAGAATTAATTTACTTAATGCGCTTACGATTTCATCTCCATCAATAAGGATGAATCCGATTAACACTACTGACAACGTAGATAATATCTTTCAGGCAAATGATACTTTATATATAACCGGTGA
>JANOBN010000280.1:0-1981 GCA_031411675.1 Bacteroidota bacterium
CTTTTCGATCTTTCCCAGTTTAAGCTCAGCAGAACCAATGAAGAAATGTTTAAAGGGGGTCATCAAATGATGAATTTATCACAGTTGAATGGCTCTATTGATAGTCTGGAAAATGATTTTGGCCGCATAAAGAAAGAGGTAGTTGGAAATATGAAGCCTTACTATTTATTTCTGCGCGACAGCAATTTTTACAAGGAAATAGTAACTGCAAAACCTGTTGCATTAAAATCCGCATCTCTTACACAGCCTGACCCCATTTTTGTGAATGCATTGAATTCTGCACGCGGTTTGAAATCGTATTCCTACAGTAGTTCAGAGGATCTGGATAACAGAAAGTATTTGGTAGCAAAATATAAAGTGGAATGGCATCGTAAATTAACACTATCCGCAGCGTGCTTTATTTTATTTTTAATTGGAGCACCACTTGGAGCCATTATAAGAAAAGGAGGGATGGGATTACCTTTGGTGGTCTCTGTCATATTTTTTCTTTTGTATCATATTGCTAGTATTACCGGAGAAAAACTGGCTAAGGAAGGGGCTACGGCGCCTGTTCAGGGTATGTGGTTTTCTTCAGCAATTTTGTTGCCGGTGGGATTATTTCTTATCTATAAGGCTACCAGTGATTCTGTTATTTTTGACATTGAACTCTATAAATCCTTTTTTAAACGATTCAAAAAGATAAGGTGAAAGTACTTCAGTTATGTCCACGAATACCATTTCCTCCCGTTGACGGCGGTACTATTGGTATGTATAATTTGAGCAATGCAATGTTACATGCAGGAGTTGATGTAAAAGTTCTTGCACTTAATACGAGGAAGCATTTTATTGAGGACGTTAATATCAATTCTGTTTATAAAACTACTCATCAGCTAGAGTCAGTTTATATTGATAATTCCATAAAACCACTAAAGGCATTTTTAAATATTTTTAGTAATGATTCTTACAATATCACACGGTTCTATTCTGCTGAATTTATCGAAAAATTAAAAGCCATTCTTCTGAGCGATGAATTTGATGTGGTTCAGGTGGATTATCTTACCATGGCTCAGTATATAAAAGATATCAGAGAAGTTTCCAAAGCCAAGGTAGTGTTGCGTGCTCATAATGTGGAACACCGAATATGGAAGAGACTTGCCTCTGAAGAAAAAAACACACTTAAAAGATGGTATCTTTCATTACTTGCAAACAGATTGTTGGAGTATGAAAAAAAAGTATTGCAGGAGGTTGATGCATTGGTTGCTTTAACAGAAGAAGAAGCAGAAATTTTCCGGACATTAGGTTATAGTGGTCCTGTTTGTATTGCACCCACTTGCTTTTATATTGATAACATAGAAGTGTCAAAAGCAAAAAGTGATGGCTTTTCTCTTTTTCACCTGGGGGCAATGGACTGGCGACCCAATCAGGATGGAATGGAATGGTTTCTTAACAAAGTATGGCCAGGCATCCGCGAAAGATGGAATGATATTCATTTATATATAGCCGGTAGTAATATGACTCAGAAATTTTTTGCTTTTTCTGATGCCAGATGTCATGTGGAAGGCAGGGTGCCTGATGCAAAGGAATATATGAACCGGCATAATGTAATGATTGTACCCCTGCTTGCCGGTAGCGGTATCAGGGTTAAAATTGTAGAAGGTATGGCGCTTGGTAAAACAATAATTTCCACCACTCAGGGTGCAGAAGGATTGCATTATAAGCATATGGAAAACATCATTATTGCTGATTCCGCTCAACAAGTAATTGACGCTATAGACTTATGCTATTCAAATCCTGAATTAATGCAGGAAATAGGAACTAATGCACGACAACTTGCAGAGAATTATTATGATATGAAAAAGGTAGGCAGAAATGTGGTTTCATTCTATGAAAAAATATTGAAAAAGCAGGATTTATATATATAATAAAAGGGTAACCTTACGGGGTTACCCTTTTGCATTTTTAGTGGTAATTGTAACAAAAATCTTTTCGTGATTCTTGTAAG
>JANOBN010000281.1:0-6352 GCA_031411675.1 Bacteroidota bacterium
GTCTTCTGGAAATTGGATTATTCTCTCGTCAACTAATTCTATAGCCTTATTGTATTGCTTGTTATTGATTAGTATTTCAATTTTCGAATAAAAAATACTATCACTTTGAGCTTTTTGATTTTGCAAGTTAATTGTCTCAAGAAGTTCATTATGTGTTTGAGTTGATTTTATCATGAAATAAGATGCAATTAACTTGTCAATTCCCCATATGAGAAATACAGAGATTAGAAAATAAATTATCCAACGTATTATTTTGGGATTCATTATTCTTAAAAATGGCTTATAACGGTTTGCGGCTACAAGAAGTTGGCGATTTCGAAGCACAAAACTGTCTGCCACCACTGAACTTGATACGAAGCACAAAGGTTGATTTAACCACTGAACCGCCAATTTCTTGTAGCTGCTGTTACAAGCTGCCGTTCTTCTGTCGTTTGTGTTTAGTTTCCCCATCTGTCAATGCAATAATTAGCTAATTCTTCCATGTCTGTTAGTTGTCTGTTACCTGCGTTACCACGAACCCAAAACTCTTTTCCTTTTTGTCCTTTTACAAAAATGGCTCTGTTTTTACTCGGCTCTACTGTAACAACAAAAACGTCTTTGCCTGCTAACTCATGAAACTGTCCTGAAACATTTGCCTTAACTGAAAACGAAAGAAAGTGTTCAATCATTTGGTCAAACTCGTTTTGGAAAAAGTCCTTTGGCTTTTTTCCGTTTGCTAAACTAAAATCATATTCCAGTCCTTGTGGTTTACCATCATCGTCTAAGCCGATGAATAAAAAGCCACCGTTAGCATTTAGAAAAGCACAAATCGCTGTTGCGATTTTTGCTTTAACACCAATACCTGCCAAATTTGTTTTGAAGTTGTAAAGTAAGGCTGGTTTAAATTCTACTTGATTGCCTTCTCCATTTGAAATTATTTCTTCAATT
This sequence comes from Bacteroidota bacterium, assembly GCA_031411675.1. Lineage (GTDB taxonomy): Bacteria > Bacteroidota > Bacteroidia > AKYH767-A > OLB10 > JANOXC01. The sequence continues at coordinate 928 of JANOBN010000281.1, forward strand.
GTCTTGCTACTCTCAACGTCTTCTTCTGAACTGCTAATTTCTATCTCCTCTGTTTCCTTTTCCTCTTCTGGTTTTACATCTAAGCCTGTCCAGTCATATGGAGTTTCTAAAAATGATATTTCTTCAGTGTCGCCTAAATCCCAATCGTAAAAATTCGCTTTTCTTTCAAAGCTATCTTTGTTATAGTCGTAATGTTCGTAATAGAGAATTTCATTATTTAGTGCATCGCTAATTTCCATTGGGTCGTTGTATTTGTCGGAAGTCCCAATGCCATGAAGTAAAAGTTCATCACCTTGCTTGTCAAACATATCTTCACTTAAATATGTTGGGAAGTATGGTTTGTCAATGATTAAGTAAACACCAATGCCGTATCCTAATGAACTATTAAAATTAAATTCATTCTTATCGATTTGAATTTTACTTTTTTCGGAAGGTGTTGTAAATTTTCGCAGGTCAATTCTTGCTTGCTTGTCTGTTGTGTAGTTACCTGATTTACCAATACCGTTGTATAAATCTTTTATCCATTCTTCGTATTCATGAAATGCTTCCTGTCTTGCAACAATTGGGTTTTCATGTTCAAATATTTTTTCATAGTCAATGAAGTCAATGTCGTCTTTTGTTTCGTAACGAATGAGCTTTACTTTAACTGCGTAGTGAAATGCTGCTTTCATATTGGCTGATTACTATTCTTAACTTCTTGTCTGCAAATTTCTCTGAGGTCGTCAAGTTCTATTGCTAAAGGGTTAAACTTTTTAGTGCGTCTGTCGAGGTCTAATGTTGGTTTGAGCATTATGATTGCCTTTTCTTCCTCGTTCCTTAATTTGTCTTTAGTTAATGGTTTTGAAGTTGACCAATAACCCATTTTGAGATTACTCATCATCCATTCAGTAAGTTTTATTTCTCCCTTTTCATCAAACTTATATTTGTCAGCACGAAGTTTTTTAGGGTTAATGTCCCGCTTTTGAGCTGTTAATTTCAACTTTGTTTTCAATATGGCACCAATTGAACGTCTAAGTGTTGACCAGCCAGTCTGCCCACTTTTTAGATGTGTTTCGGTGTCTCTACTATTTAAGTTTTTCTCTGAGAGTCCAACATATATTAACTGCCCAGGTTTTCCGAATTTTCCTAAGTCAGTTGTATTGTCAATGTAGAAAGCATAAATACCTTGTTCGTTAGGCAAGTTGCCTAAATCATTTAACGATTGTGTTGTCTTATTTATTGATTTTATAATGTCGTCTGTCATTGCTGTGTCGGTGTCCTACGGTTGCTTGTAACGTTTTGCGGCTTGGCGAAGGTGGCGATTTTACCACAAATGTTCATACGAAGCACACACTTCAAATTTACGAAAAACTGTCATACGAAGCACTGAACCGCCACTTTTGCCAAGCCGCTGTTATGTGCTGCCCTTTTTTCTTCTGCTTATTGATGTCGTCCGCTTATGTTCCTTTTTCGTTTAATGGCGTAGCGTATTTGGATTAATGCACCTATTAATGCTCCAATAGTAATAAACGGAGTCGCATGAATAAATTCTTGTGGTAAAAAAGGTAGGTATTCCTGTAAAAATGTCTTTGAGTATGAAGCTGTCGGGTCTGCTTGAAGTCTAATGTTCTTCTCCCATTCTGTAAAAACACAACCTCCAGTTAATAAAAGGGAGAAAATTTGTCCGAAAGAGCAAACTATGAAGGCCCAGGCAAATAAATCCTTTTTATGAAATTTGGCAAACCTCCCTGTAAATAAGGCAATAGCACCAGCTACAGTAATCCCAACTACAATGGCATGTAATATTAAAATTCCGTTTGCTAACCAAATTTCCTGTTTCATTTCAATAATATTTCATTATTTTTAGTTTGCTCTTAAGGTATTAAAAAAGCAAATATACCATCAAAAGGGATTAGCTTCTGATGGCACATTTCGGAATTGACTATTTCGAGTTATTTTTTGCGAACAAGGGGAACTTGTAAATTTGTTGGTCGGTTTTCGGGTTTGTCAAAACCTTTTCCGTCAACGTGTTTTGCTCCCATAAACAACATATCATTATTAATGTAAATCAAGTCATAGTCGCCAACAGTTTGCCCTTCTTTAATTCCAAATAGCGGAAACTCTTTGCCTTTAATGTCTTGCATTACATTTGCTTCCCATTTGTTAAGTCCTTTTGATGGTGCTTGATTTAGATTGTCAGCAAACATTTGATGGAGTGGTGTTACTTCAAAGGCTTCGTCAAGAATGTAATCAATTTCAAAAGCACCTTTTGCAATTTGATGTTCCTTGCCCCAAACGGTATGTCCTTTAAAAACAAATTTTACCAAAGGCATTTGTCCATAAGCATCAGCGTAACTTATAATTGTACCCTCAAATTTGTCATTGGGTAAATACTTAAAGTTACGAGAAACATAAAATGGGGCAATTTTACCAGTTCCTGTGCGGTCTTCAAATGGTCTTAGTTCAGTTGATAAACTTACCCACTCACCGCCTTGTACGAATTTTTTGATGTCTGCTACTGTCATTGTTTTTGTTTTTTGGTTGTTAATTGTTTGAGCCGAAACACTAAATATAGAAGCTATTGCAAGCATTAGTCCCGCGGCAGTTAATTGAATTGTTTTTTTTATCATTTTTTGAATTTTTAAATTATAAGACAAAAGTATTACCTTTGACTAAATTTAATATGTAGTCAATAATTGTGTGTATAGGCTAATAATTTAGACCAATGGAAAACAAAAGGAAAACGAAAGATTTTACACCGAATGACTGTCCGGTGACTTACTGTCTAAACATTATTGGTGGTAAGTGGAAGCCAGTAATTATTCACCTTTTGCGTAAAGATTGTAATCGGCACAGCATGTTACAAAAGGCAATTCCAACTATCAGTAAGCAAACACTTACAAATCAGTTAAGAGAATTGGAAACAGATGGAATTATAGAAAGGATTGTCTATGCAGAAATTCCTCCTCGTGTTGAATACAAAATTACAAATCAAGGAAAGTCGTTGTTTACGATTATTGACAGTATGAGTGATTGGGGTTTAAAGCAAATGAAGTCAAAAAAGTCAGGTAAAAAGTAAATGTCCTTCTTTTTTAGTCCGCTCAAAGTTGGCTGTGTCGGTCGGATAGGGTTGCACATAACGTTTCAGGCTTGGCGCAGTTTGTTTTTGCAAACGGGCGAGCCAGGAAAGGTAAAACTAAATAATTGCAACGAAACAAACAACTTTCTGCCTTATACACTGTTGCAATTATTTAGTGCTACCACAGGAGAAATGGTTAAAACTGGAAGCCCGGCAACCACATCAGCTTTGCAAAAATGAATTGCGACCAAGGCGGTGTTATAGGCTGCCCTTTTTGAAGAGGTTTAAGATTTAATATATCTGATGATCTTTTTGTCGCAGAATATTTGAAACAACACTTTCTTCAGAAACATTAATCATATCGACCGGCTCACCATCTTTTACATGAGATTTAATAATGTCTCCAACTTCGCCAAAGATCTGTTTCAAATTTCCTTTGACATCCAAGCCAATAATTAGATGTGGAGTTTCATTACTTTCTGAGTCATGCATAAGAGCTAAATATGCTCCTTTTATTTCTTCACTTGTGTTACAATATTTCCTTATTGTTTCGGCAAGATTTGTTGGATATACGGCAGGAATTCCCATTGAAATATTTGTTCCTGCTTTTATATTTCTTATTTCGTCTGGCTGAAACAAATTTCCATTTAATAAACCTTGAATTTCTTCAGGTAAAAGCTCTTTTGAAGGTCTTGAAAATGGATTCAATAAAAAGGTTTTTGGATGAGAGAATATTTTAAAAAGTTCTCGGGCTCGCATTGCGACATAAATTTCCTGCTGTTGAATAACACCATTTTCAAAAATTTTGTCTACAGAAGTGAAAATTGGCACTTTACCATCCTCAAAGGTTTTAACATCCAGTTTGATTTCCTTTGTAGTTGTAAATTCACCTTTTGGTAAACTATTTTTAGAATTAGTTAATACATATAGTTCCATTTCCAAAAGTGTTCTGTAAAACAATGGTCGGTATGCAACATCTTTGGAAGCAAGGTCGAATATTTCGTCAAAACTCTTTGGTTCTGCACTTGGTTTTATCTTTGATTTCAAAAAGTCGAAAAGTCCCATATTTATTTATTTTTTTCTGAAGGGTTGCCTATAACGTTTCAGGCTTGGCGCAGTTTATTTTTGCAAACGGCAAAGCCAGGAAAGGTAAAACTAAATAATTGCAACGAAACAAACAACTTTCTTCCTTATACACTGTTGCAATTATTTAGTACTACCACAGGAGAAATGGGTGAAAACCGGAAGTTCGGTAACCACATCTGCTTTGCAAAAATGAATTGCGACCAAGGCGTTGTTAGCAGCCGTTCATTTTTCTGTGTCTTGTTTTGAAATTAACCAATTGTCCGAAGCTGATTGTCTTGTCGCAATAAAACCCATTTGCAAATGAGCAATTTCTAAAACAGTTTTATCTAATTCAATTATTTCGCCTAATCCAACAATCAATGCAACGTCTTCATAGTTCTCTATTTCGTCGTCACTGAAAAATTGCCAAGCGCCATCTTCAACGTCATGACTTACATATGTTATTAATTTATTGTCATTAACTACAAAACGGGTTGTAAAAACAGCCGTATTTATAGGATCTTCAAATTCTTTCACTTGTAGATTATTGGTTTCTGCATTTGTTATGAATGGCTGCTAACGGCCGCGGCTTGGTTTAGTTTTTTTTGCAAGGCATCGCGACACGGATGGTAAAACTAAATAATTGCAACGAAACAAGCAACACTTTACCTTATACTTTGTTGCAATTATTTAGTACATCCACCGCAGTTTGGCAAAACCCCGGAGTTAGATAAGCCACAACAGCCTTGCAAAAAAAATTGAACCAAGGTGCTGTTGGCGGCAGCAACCCACCGAGTACTTTCCTGCGGAGCTAGCATTCTCCCTATTGGCGGCTAACGAAATTTCAAGTTAAAAGTATCAATAGTAAATTGTCTTTCAAGTTTAGCGTCCAATTTTCTAAAACCAAAACAGAAGTATCCATTCCAATTAGTTCTAAAAAGAAAGTTTCATTCTCCTTTCTGTGAGCTTGCTAAGGTTTCAAAAGTCAGCCATAAAATCAGTGTCCTTGCAAATAAAAATTTCATTGCTTGCGATATAATCTGAAATTAACAAACATTCGTCCTGCCCAACTGCAACGAATTTAGCAACCCAAAAATCAAAGATCCCAGCCGCACAATAGTTGACGGTACAATTTGCGTGAAACAAAGGGTTGTTACCGCCAACGAAGAAGGGATTAAAGAAGTTTTAAAAAGAAGGGATTAGAAGCACCACTGTTCGTATTACCACAACTGTTTGTTAGAAGCACCACTGTTTGATTACCGAACAAAGCCCTTCTTTTTAAAATTTCTTTTAATCTTATGT
>JANOBN010000282.1:0-5644 GCA_031411675.1 Bacteroidota bacterium
ACCTGTCTGAAAAAGTCAGCCATGTACCCTATGTACTTACTTTTGACATCCATCCTTTACTTCTGATTATGAAAATATTTTATATAACAGTTTTTTGCCTGTTCGCCTTAAATGCAAATACGCAAAATATTTCCGGAAAAATTACCGATGAAAAAAATGAACCCCAATTCGGAGTCAGCATTGCATTACTGCTGCAAAAAGATTCATCATTGGTTAAATCAGCAGTTACTGATGAAAACGGCGGTTTTGTATTGGAAAATATGCAATCGGGTGATTACCTGGTAAGAGCATTTTTGATTGGTTATCGCAATTATTGGTTTCCCTCCTTTCAATATCAGGGAATTAGCCTGAAATTGCCTGATGCTGTTTTAACAACATCAGACAAAACATTAAATGAAGTGAATATCACAGGTGTAAAGCCGATGATTGAAATAAAGTCAGACAAAACGGTATTCAATGTAGAGAACAGCATTAATGCAACAGGCAGCACAGCATTCGAACTTTTACAAAAATCTCCGGGTGTAGTAGTTGATCAGAATGACAATGTTTTTTTGAAAGGCAGAGGTGGTGTAATGATTCAGATTGATGGTAAGAACACGCAACTTTCCGGAAGTGACCTCGCTGACTTATTGAAATCGATGCAATCATCTGATGTAAATTCAATAGAACTTATTTCTAATCCTTCATCAAAGTATGACGCTGAAGGTACTGCCGGAATAATAAATATCAAACTAAAGAAAAACAAAGATTTCGGAACAAATGGTAGCATCACAACCGGATATGCGGTTGGCATCTTTTCAAAATATAATACAGGTATTACACTTAACAACCGTTCAAAGAAGGTGAATGTATTTGTCAACTACAGCAATAATTGGGGAAACAGAAGAAGTTATATCGATATTTTAAGAATACAAAATGGTTCCAAATACGATCAGAAATCAGCAACTTTCCGAAGGGGGTTGAGTAATAATTACAAAGCAGGAGCTGATTATACGCTCAGCAAATATAGTACAGCCGGTGTTATGATTAACGGAAATTATTCAGATACAGAGTTCAGCACACACAGCCGCACAGAGATAAGAAATCAAACGGGGAATGAACTGGTAAGAAATCTTAATGCAACATCAGAAAATACCTCGCTGAACAACAACTACAATATTAATGGCAATTATCGTTATGCTGATACATCCGGTCATGAATTAACAGTTGATCTTGATTATGGTTTTTTTGGCAGTGACAGAACCAGTTATCAGCCTAATATATATGTTAATCCTGATGGCAGCAATGATGTTTTCTTATACCGCACCAATACCCCAACTGATATCAGTATTTATTCCTTTAAAATAGATTACACTACTCCATTCTTAAAAGGCACCCTTGGTACCGGAATTAAATCAGCCTTAGTAGAAACTGATAATACCTATGATTTTTTTAACATCATCGACAATGCTGACATTAAGGATTCTACCATCAGCAATCAGTTTTTTTATAAAGAGAATATTAATGCTGCCTATGTTAACTACCAGTTTTCTTTTAAGAAATTTGATGTGCAGTTAGGGGTAAGAACGGAATATACCATTAGTGAAGGGGACCTCAACAGTGCTATAAAAATAAATGATGAGGAAGTAAAAAGAGACTATATTGACTTTTTCCCCAGTGCCGGAGTATCTTATAAACTAGATGAAAAGAACAGTTTTAGTTTTCTGTACAGTAGTCGCATTGATCGCCCGAACTACCAGGATTTAAATCCTTTTGAATTCCGGCTGGATGAATTATCCTTTCGCAAAGGAAATCCCTTTCTGAATCCGCAATACACTAATAAAATAGAGGTATCGCATTCTTATAATTATATATTAACCACCACAGCAGGATACAGCCGGACCAACGATTACTTTGCTCAGGTAACAGATACCATTGGTAACAATAAAAGTTTTTTGATATCCCGTAACCTTGCAAGTGAAGACGTATATAGCCTTGACATTAACATTACTACACAGATAAGAAAATGGTGGAGTATTTATACCAACATCAGCGGTACTAATTTAAATTATACCGCTGACTTTGGAAATGGAAGAATTATTGATGCCTCTGTTTTTAATTTAAATATATATGCACAGCAGACTTTTCGTTTGCCTGCAGGATTTAATTTTGAACTTTCGGGCTGGTACAGTACGCCATCTATCTGGGGAGGTACATTTAAAACAGAATGGAATTCATCGCTGGATGCAGGCCTGCAGAAAAAACTATTGAATGATAGGATGACTTTAAAATTATCCATATCAGACATATTTGTCACAGCACCATGGAGAAGCAGGAGCGTATTTGAAGTAGTATCTATAAAAGCCAGAGGAGGCTGGGAAAGCCGGCAGTTCAGAGTAAACCTAACCTGGAGATTTGGCAATAAAGGGGTAAAAAGTATTAAACAGCGTAATGCGGGAAATGAAACGGAAATAAAACGGACCGGCGGAGGTGATTAGTGTACTTTAAAAATTGAAATACAAGTGTATTTTTGCCGGTATAAAATAATTCCGATATAAAGCAGTTCTTCATTAACATGCGTAAACTACTTATTACTCTTTTATTACTTCCGGCATCATTAGCTGCGCAACAATTAATATTGCCGGCTGCTTCTGAGATGAACAGTCATTTTTATGTGAGTGCAGTTATTGATGGAAGAAAGGATACCTTAAACAACGGCACCATTTCTATTTCAGGTTTAAAAAGTCAGGCACAATTTTCAGAAGGTGCTTCAATGCAAATTAAAAAATATTCAGCCGCCTTATTAATTGAAGAAGATTTTAAACTTCCTGTCGTTATCAGAATAAAAAAACTAATGCTTAGCGACAGAGTTTTGGGCAAATCAAGAATATATAAAGCAGATATTTCGTTGGAATTTTTAAGAAATGATAGTGATTTACTTACCCAATTGGTGGAATTGAGTACCTGGGTGGAACAGGGTGCTGCAAAAAACTCCAATGGAAGTATACAAGAGAAGAATGTCAGCGATATCATTACCCGCATGATGAATCAGTTTGATGATTTGGTGGTAAAGCAACAAAATGATCCTATTTTTGCACCAAAGATTCATTTTAAAATCAGCAGTGATAAACCGGTACTTTCTGAAGGTGATACAATTTACTGGAGCAGTAGTCGTAAATTAAGCTGGGCCGATTTTCAGGGTACACCTGTCAACAACAATTATGCAGCTTTAAGTAATTGTGCCTTTTCACAATCAGTGGAGCCTCATAAAGAGCAGAACGCCGGTGTGATTTATATATTTATCAGGGCTGCACTTTTAAAAAAAGGGAGTTGGGTGCAAAAGGATAAAGCAAATCCTGAAATTCTGAATCATGAGCAAATTCATTTTGATATTGCAGAATGGCAGGTTAGAAAACTTCGTAAAGCAATTAGTGATGCAAAGCTTAACCTGCAGAATTACGAGGAAATTATTAATCGTTTAACAGCAAATGCCTGGGAGGAATACTCTCGTACGCAAAGCGATTATGATGCTGAAACCGAACATGGCACAATAGAAAAAGAGCAGATTAAATGGAACAAACTGTTAGATGAGAAACTTTCCGAATTTGAAGACTATCGCTAATTATTAGTCATTTTACTAAAGTATCTGTATTATTTAATAAAGTAGAATCCGGGCTTTCAATAAATAAACTATCGGTGGTTAATGAATCATTCTCAAAAGATTCAGGTGTAAAACACAGGTATGGCTTGGTGATTTTTTCTTCAGGTAAAGGGAAACGTCCGGTTTTTACCAATGGGTGCTTATCCTTAATAGCAGCCTGTAAATATTTCGCAAAGATGGGTAAAGCCAGTCTTGAACCTTGTCCGGTATCACTTCGGAAATGAACGCTGCGGTAATCAGTTCCTACCCATACACCGGTTACCAGGTTCTGCGACATTCCTACATACCATGCATCAGAGTTATTGGAAGTTGTACCTGTTTTACCGGTTACTTCATTACCATTCTCAAAAAGAGTATAGCCCCATAAAGCCTGTGAGGTGCCACGGGGTTCCTGAATGCATCCTAACAACATATAACGTACCAGCCATGCAGTTTCGCTGCTAATTATTCTTTTTTCCGTTGGAATAAAATCTGCCAGTTTATTACCATCCTTATCGTAGATACTGGCAATAATTTGCGGCTCCCTGTAGATACCATCGGCAAGAATAGTTCCGTATGCATTGGTTAATTCATAAACGTTAACATCGCTTGATCCAAGGCATATAGAAGGAACTTCATCCAATTTACTTTTGATTCCTAAACGATGTGCATAGTCTGCCACCGTCTTCCATCCTATCTCTTCCGTAAGTTGCGCGGTTATAGAATTTATTGATTGTGCCAATGCCCTGCGTAATGTCTTACTTTGATAGGAGAAAGTATGTGTTGCATTATTTGGTTCCCATGTTTGACCATTATCATATTTGATCATTACCGGCTTATCTACTAATTCATCACATGGTGAATACCCCTGATCAATGGCAGCAGTATAAGCAAAAGTTTTAAAAGTGGAACCGGGTTGACGTTTTCCTTTCATTACATGATCGTATTTAAAAAACCGGAAGTCAACCCCTCCTACATAAGCCCTGATTGCACCCTTGAATGGGTCATAACTCATCATACCCACCTGTAAAATCTTTGTATAATAACGTAAAGAATCCATAGTTGACATTACAGTATCAACCGGGCCTCTCCAGCTAAATATCGTCATCGGTTTTCTGATGTTCAGCAAAGTCATTATTGTATCTTCATTGTTCTTAAACTGTTTTTTTAGTTCTTTATATAATGTAGTTTTATGAATATTATTTTCAATGAACAAGGGTATTTCTTTTCCTTCATCATCTGTCCACGGATTACGCTTCCCCCAGAAATTATCAAATTTTTGCTGCATTGAAGCTAAATGGGAATGCACTGCATCTTCTGCATACTTCTGCAATCTGGAATCAATGGTTATATATATTTTAAGACCATCTTCATACAGATTAATATTGTTTTTGGAACACCATTTCTTCATTACCTGCTCCACAATATCCCTTATATATCCTGCACCTGTAGCCGTTTCCTTTGGTTTTCTGTTTAATATGATATCCAGTTTGGAAATTGAATCATATTGATTTGGTGTAATTTCTTTATACTTTAGTAATTGCCCTAAAACAGTATTTCGACGGTCTAATGACTGCACTTTATTTCGAATAGGGTTATATGAACTTGTTGCTTTTAAAACGCCGGCGAGCAATGCAGATTCCTGAATATTCAGCTCCAATGGTTTTTTATCAAAGTAATTCTGAGAAGCCACTTTAATGCCATACCAGTTATTACCAAATTCAACGGTATTAAAATACATCTCCAGTATTTCATCCTTTGTATAAAAGAATTCTAGCTTTAATGCAGTGACCCACTCTTTTGATTTATATATAATAGTTCTGATGCCCGGAATTTTACCTAAAAGACCCTGACTGGATGCTGCGCGTGTCTGAAACATATTCTTTGCCAGTTGTTGGGTGATCGTACTGCCACCACGGTTATCACCTTTAACGGTGGAAGCTACACTGCCAAACATCGAGAATAAATCAAAACCATGATGCTTATAAAACCTTACATCTTCTGTGCAGATTAAAGACTTCACCA
>JANOBN010000283.1:0-3207 GCA_031411675.1 Bacteroidota bacterium
TGAAATCCTGCCTGATATACTTTATTAGCAACAAAGGACAGAAAAGGTCGCTTTTTCAATTCAGTTGTCGATGCTTTGTCAGTTGGTACAGCAGTATTAATTTCGGTTTCAATCAGATCTTTAGTACTCAATTCCGGTTTAGAGATTGGCTCTGCAGTTTCTTTTGTTTCCTCTTTATTAACTAAAGTAATGGATTTATTAATATCTGTAATATTCTCATTAATAACAACTTCAAGCAGATCAATTAAATAAATAGTTTCATTATTATAAAGCGTTGTATTTAACCCGGTAATTGAATTTAGGGGTAATCGACTGGCTATAATTTCAACTTCCTCCAACTCATATTGTATAATGTTCTCTCCTTCATAATTGATACAAGAAGCAGTGGTTGTTAAATTAGCCGAAGCGGTGGTTGTTAAAAGTAAGCTCAGAATAAAAGCTGCAAATTTTAAGGGGTGGGAGATTGTTTTCATTTTTTATTTGATTAAAGTGTTTTACCTATTAATTGATGATGCAAAGATATATCCTTAAGATGGTACTATGCAACACATAGTACTAAAATAATTTAAATAAATACACAAATGACTGTAAATCAAATGCAATATTTTAATTGCCACAGTTTTTGGATCCTTGTATTTTATAAAACTGAAGAAATAAACCACAAATCAGACAGGTACATTACCTTTGTCAAATGGAAATTACGGTAACAACACCGGCTCTTTTATTTCCGGCTATATCATTGATATTACTGGCATACACGAATCGGTTTCAGGCAGTTTCAAAAAGAATAAGAGACTTAAAGGATGTATATAAATTACATCATAAGAGTTTTCATTTTGAACAAATACGTTCACTTAGAAGGCGTATTATAATGATTCGAAATATGCAGGTGCTGGGAGTGGCTGCTTTGTTAGGTTGTGTTTGCACCATGTTATTACTTTTTATCGGTAATGAATTAGTAGGGCGTTTTATGTTTGCCTTTAGTTTGTTGCTGATGATAGTTTCGCTGGTTTTATCTTTAAAGGAGCTGACATTATCTGTTCAGGCACTTAATCTGGAGTTAACCGATCTCGAAAAAGAAGATGTTGAAAAACTGGAAGAAGATAAATTGTTTTAAATGCTATTTACCAATCCAGGCTAACTCATCGTTTTCATAAATTTTCCTGATGTTATATCCTGAAATAAGAATAATCATTGCCCGTGCGATAAAAGGTGCCGGAATTGGCCGGTATTTTTTTAAGCGGCCAACAAGTAGAAAAGAAAATAATACGAGAGAAAACAGCAGTACCTTTTCACCAAATCTGCTTTCATTTCTGCTACCCAGAATTATAGATGGCCGAACAATAATGAGCTTGTTAAAATTCATTTGTAGCAATGCTTCTTCCATTTCACCTTTAATCTTTAAATAAAAATTCCGGGATTCTTTATCCGCTCCGGTAGAGGAAATGCAGGCCATATTTGGAATACCCGTAATTACAGCCATTTCAGCCAGCCTTTTCACAAGATCAAAATCAATAGAGCGAAAGGCATCTTTACTACCTGCTTTTTTAATAGTAGTTCCCAGACAACAGTAAAAAACATCGACTCCGGTGAAAAGTGAACTAATCTCCTTAATATCGTTAAAATCAGTTAGGTAAAGCTTAGTCTTTGGATGGTTATATAACACAGGTTTTCTGGCAAGGACCCTGATTTCACTATAGGTCATATTTCCTTCCAGCTCACTGATTAAATGACCACCTACCAGACCGGTTCCTCCTGCAATCAAGGCGATAAGCCTGTTTTTTTTCATAAATCCCTTCGAAGGAGTTTTCTCATTTTTGGTAAAGATAACCAGACTGTACCGGAATGGTTAATAAACGCTGAGGATCAAGTGAAAAAAAAGCATAAATAACGCGGATATAATCGCTATTTTTGTACAATTAAGATCCGTAATCGTAGCACAGGCTTATGAGAGAAGAAGATGATGAACTAGAAAACCCTGAAGAGGACAGAGATATTTTAGATAGTACCGTGAAGCGCTATGAAGAAATGCGCAAGAAGAGAGAGAGTTACTTTTTTGATGTAGATGCCCTTCAGCGAATAATTGAACATTTTATCGAGCGTATTGAATTTACAAAGGCACTTGAAGTGGCCCGTTATGGTTTAAAACTGCATCCGGGCACCATCATTTTTAAAGTTAAAGAAGCCCATCTGTTTGCATTAACCGGTCAGGAAGAAAAGGCCTTGGATATTTTGGCAGAAGCAGAAGCAATAAGTCCTTATGACATTGATCTGCATCTGATAAGAGGCAATATATATAATTCCATGGAACGTTATCAGGATGCCATTAAATGCTATAAGCAGGCATTGGCACAAGCTGATTCTCAAAAGGATGATATTTATCTGAGTCTTGCTATTGCACATCAGAATATGGCTGACTATTCAAAGGCCGTTGATTATTATTTTTATACTTTAAATGAAAATCCGGAGAATGAAATTGCAATGGAGGAATTGCTGGTAAGTCTGGAATATAGCGGACGTCTGGAAGAAGGTCTTACTTATTTCAATCAATTAATTGATCAGCATCCTTATCATTATACTGCATGGTTCTATCTTGGAAATCTTTATAATAAACTTGCATTGCATGAGAAAGCACTTACTGCTTTTGATTATGCCATTTTAATTAAAGAAGATTTTGCTCCTGCTCATCTTGACATGGCTCATACTTTATCTGTTCTGGAAAGATTTGATGAAGCAATCAGTCGTTATAAAGCTGCATTTGAATATTGTCAACCGGATGCTTTTATTTATTATAATATTGGTGAATGCTATGAGCAATTGGAAATTTATGATGAAGCAAGAGTATATTATAAAAAAGCAGTTAAGCTTCATCCTGAAATGTCACAGGCATGGTATGGCATCGGAATTACTTTAGAAGGAGAAGAAAGATGGTATGAAGCCATCCATTATATAAAGAAAGCAATTGAACTGGATGAAATGCAACCGGATTATTGGTATGCTTTGGCTGACTGTCAGTACCGGTTAAAGAATTATGCGGAGGCAGAAGCATGTTACCAGAAAGCAATTGATAATGATCCGGAGAATGAAGAAATTTGGATTTCCTTTGCCGATATGGTGGCAGCGTTAAACCGCCCCTATGAAGCAATTGAAATGATGAATATGGCGTTGACCTATCATCCAACAAGCCCGGAATTATTATACCGTTTG
>JANOBN010000284.1:0-1602 GCA_031411675.1 Bacteroidota bacterium
TAATAAATAGGAATTCTGTAAATTAATGTTATTTATATATAACTTTATAGGATATAATAAGTTGTAAAATTATACTACAGCAATTAATCTGCAATTTAAAATCCATTCCAATGAAAAAAATAATCTTTTCAGCCACAATAATGGCTTTCGTATTGGTTTCTTGTAACCAAAAAAATAAAGAAGCCTCTACCGATGATTCTCAAATGATGAAGGATGATACTACCATGATGGATAAAGATACCACTATGATGAACGACAAAACTAAAATGATGGAAGACAAAATGTATGCTTGCCCTATGCACCCAGAAGTGCAAGGCAAATTGAACGATAAATGTCCTAAATGCGGTATGAAATTAACCGAACCTGTTCCCGAAAAAACAGAAGAAAGGAAATAATATATTGCTGTTTAGATAAACTAAATTAACCTTGTTACCCCATGTAGCAGGGAAACTACGCTAGTGAAATGAGTCATAGTAAAATCCCACTGGATGTAACAACAAAGGAAGCAACAACAAAATCTTGTTGCTCCATGCATTCAGATAGCAATAAAAAAGAAACTGTAATACCTCATAATACCAAAGGAAACTACTATTGTCCGATGCATTGTGAAGGCGAAAAAGTCTATGATAAAGCCGGAAATTGTCCAGTGTGTGGCATGGATTTAGTCAAAGCGCCCGAATTGACAGCATCTAAAACATTATACACCTGTCCGATGCATCCTGATGTTATTAAGGAAGGACCAGGTTCATGTCCTATCTGCGGAATGGATTTAGTACCCATGGCACCTAGTGACAGCGAAGATCAAAAGACCTATCTTGATTTGTTGATGAAAATGAAAATAGCAGTGCTCTGCACAATCCCTATTTTCGTTATCGCGATGGTTGAAATGATACACAACAATCCTTTATTACAATTAATGCCCGTCGAAAAATGGAATTGGGTGCAATTACTCCTTTCATTACCTGTCGTTTTCTATGCGGGTTGGATGTTCTTTATCAGAGCTTGGAAATCCATTATAACATGGAATTTGAATATGTTTACCTTAATTGGAATTGGAACAGGCGTTGCTTTTCTGTTCAGTTTGGTTGGAATGTTTTTCCCTAATATTTTTCCGGCGGAGTTTAAAACCGCACACGGCACCATAGGGCTATATTTTGAAGCCGCCACCGTTATTCTGACGTTGGTTTTATTGGGACAACTTTTAGAAGCCCGGGCACACGGTCAAACCAGTGGCGCTATAAAAACATTATTGAAATTGGCACCAACTGAAGCTACTCTAGTTGTTGACGGAAGTGATAAAGTAATTTCCATTCACGATATTAAAAAAGGGGATTTATTGCGTGTAAAGCCCGGAGACAAAATCCCTGTAGATGGAAAAATAACCGAGGGAGAAAGTAGCATTGATGAAGCCATGATTACCGGCGAACCTATTCCGGTAGATAAAAAGAAAGAAGATAATGTCATAGCCGGAACAATTAATGGCAACAAATCCTTTGTAATGATAGCCGAAAAAGTGGGTTCTGAAACTTTGCTTTCCCAAATCGTGCAAATGGTAAATGATGCCAGCCGTTCCAGAGCACCCATTCAGAAATTAGCCGATGG
>JANOBN010000285.1:0-1973 GCA_031411675.1 Bacteroidota bacterium
GAAAATTCTAGATTTACATTGATATATTCCCGTTAATTTGGTTGTAGGATTATTCAGCTAACAAGCACTTGTAAAAATAATAGTATGCAGTGGGAAACGGTCATAGGTCTTGAAGTTCACATTCAACTGGCATTAGAAAGTAAGTTGTTTGCTGCTGATACAGCTTTGTTCGGAGGTGAACCTAATACACATATCAGCCCGTTAACCATTGCTCATCCCGGAACTTTACCTGTTGTTAATAGTAAAGCATTTGAATATGCCGTTTTAATGGGTCTGGCATGTAATTGTGATATCACCAATAAAAATTATTTTGATCGTAAGCATTATTTTTATGCAGACCTTCCTAAAGGATATCAGATAACACAAAATGCTACTCCGGTTTGTCGTAATGGAAAAATCACCGCCCGCTTAACAGATGGCACTGCCGTTGACATTGCAATACATCACATACATCTGGAAGAAGATGCCGGCAAAAGCATTCATGATGCAGAAGATAATTACTCGCTTATTGATTTGAACAGGGCAGGCGTGGCATTGCTGGAGATGGTAACAGAACCCGTTATTGCTTCTCCGGAAGAAGCTTTTGCTTTTCTTGCTGCTGTGAGGAAAATTGTACGGTATATCGGTATAAGTGACGGAAATATGGAGGAAGGAAGCCTGAGGTGTGATGCAAATATCAGTTTGCGACCAATGGGGAGTAAAACGCTGGGCACAAAGACAGAAATCAAAAATCTGAACTCTATGCGCTTTCTTCAAAAGGCACTATATTTTGAAATAGCACGACAAACGGAGATTCTTAATTCAGGAAATGAGGTGATTCAGGAAACAAGGGGATTTAACAGTAGTATCGGTACCACCTTTTCTATGCGCGAAAAGGAATCAGCACATGACTATCGTTATTTCCCGGAGCCCGATGTGCCATCATTTGTTATTGATGATGAATATATACAACGCATCAGAAGCAGAATGCCTGTTCTTCCGGAAGAACTTCTTTTCAAGTTTACAAATGCATATGGCCTTCCTTTACAAGATGCATTAACTTTAATTGATGATTCGTATACTGCATCTCTTTTTGAGGAAACAGTAGCAGTATATTCTAATTATAAAACAGCCTGTAACTGGATTTTAGGTCCTCTGCGGTCACTTAGTAATGACAATGATATAATTAATGGCAACCTTAAGGTTAGTGCTTTTATTGACTTATTAAAGATGGTGGATGAAGGCAAGGTTAGTTATACATCTGCCAGTCAAAAAATATTGCCGTTGATCTACATTAATCCGTCAGCTGACCCTTTAGTTATTGCGAATGAATTGAATTTGCTGATGGAGAATGATGATGCGTCAACCATTGCCCTGGTTAAAGAGGTAATGTCGTCAATGTCCGATAAAATTGCAGATTATAAAAAGGGTAAAAAAGGGCTGCTGGCTCTTTTTATCGGAGAAGTGATGAAAAAAGGGAAAGGTAAATTTAATCCTGCATTAATCAAATCAATAATTGAGAAGGAACTTGAATAATATATATAAATATTCACTGTTCAGAATTGCTTTTCTGCTACTATTACTTTTGGCAGGTAATCAAAGTGAAACCTTTGCACAAAAAAGCAGAAATTATTTTCAGCAGGAGGTTAACTATTTTATCGAGGTATCGTTGAATGACAAACAACATACACTTTCCGGGAATATGAATTTCGAGTATATCAATAATTCGCCCGATACTTTGTATGAAATCCAAATGCACATCTGGCCAAATGCTTATAAAAATAATCAAACTCCGCTGGTAAAGCAACAATTGGAAAACGGATCATCTGATTTGTTTTTTGCAAAAGATTTCGAAAGAGGGTTTATGGATTCACTTAATTTTACTTCTAATGGCAAAAATGTTGAATTTAAGTTTCTGGCTGTTGACATTGGAAAGATTATTCTTAGTGAACCGGTTTTACCCGGAGGGCATGTAAAAATTGAAACCCCGTTTT
>JANOBN010000286.1:0-4886 GCA_031411675.1 Bacteroidota bacterium
CAGCTCAATTTGAATTTTCTAACAGCTTTGGTCTATTTCCATTCAGCTTGGTCGCTCTATAGGGAAAGGAGCTCAGTCCAAACCACAATTCAAAACCTGGCTCTAATTGCCAGGAGGCAAGTTTCTTGCAGCTTAGTTACAAGACATAGGTAAATATAAAAAGAGCGTAAAGATGGCTGATATTCCAGTAATGGTACAGTTAAAACACATTTCAAACCTAACGACCAGATGGTCCCCAACTGGATCAGCTTAATGATACAGAAACAAAATCCGCCATAAAATGATAATAGTCTTTCAAAATTACTGGGAGCACCTACATCCATTGCATTAGATATGGTTTGTATTGCAGATTTGGGTGTATAATTTCCATTGTGTAGATAATTAGGGAAAACATCATTTGCATTTACTGATGCAATAAAGCGGCTTACAGGAAGTCCCATTTTTTTAGCGATAATTCCTGCCGTAAGGTTGCCAAAATTTCCGCTGGGTACTGAAAACACAACCGGTCTCTGTTGATTTATTACTTGTTTATATGCTTCTGCATAATAAAATGATTGAGGAATCAGCCTCGAAATATTTATACTATTTGCAGAGGATAAATAATACTTACTCTTTAAATCGGCATCATGAAATGCTGTTTTAACTAATCGCTGACAATCATCAAATGTTCCCTGAATTTCCAGCGCAGTAATGTTTTCTCCTAAGGTGGTAAGCTGCTTTTCCTGTAAGTGACTTACCTTACCGGAAGGATATAGAATGATTACTTCAATTCCTTCCGTTTTATAAAATCCATTTGCTACTGCTCCGCCCGTATCGCCTGATGTAGCTACCAGTATCGTAAGTTTCCTGTTTTTATTTCGCATCAGGTACGACATCAAGTGAGCCATAAAACGTGCTCCAAAGTCTTTAAATGCAAGGGTAGGCCCATGAAATAATTCCAGCACTCCTGTGTTTTCATTCAGCATTAGAACCGGTGCCGGGAAATTGATAGCTGTACTTACTATTTTCTGAATCACCTCATCAGGAACGTCATTTTTAAGAAATGCATTTGCCATTTCAAAGGCAATTTCTGAAAAAGAATACTGTAGGATGTTTTTAAAGAAGGAGGATGGCAAAACAGGTATAAATTCCGGTACAAAAAGTCCACTTTCGTCCGGCAGTCCTTTTAATACAGCATCCTCTAAATTATACGCCTGAGGCGCGCCCGATGTAGAATAGTAATTCATAAATGCTCTAAACTTTTAAATTCAATCAGGCAATAATTGTTGCGCCGGCTGTATTTATTAACGATATATATAATTCTGTTTTAATGGTGGCTTTGTGAAATACTGCCTCCATAGCCATCCCCGATGTTTTAGCATTTTTCAATCCTTTACTAAATGCAAAAAGAGAGGCTCCCGATCCACTAATACTACAGGCCAGTGCACCATTATCTAAAGCAGCTTTTTTTACATTATAAAATTGAGGAATTAATCGGGCACGGTTGGGTTCTGCTACCAGATCAACAGTAGAACGTCCGATGAGTTCATAGTCATTAGTATATAAGCCGGCTACCAGTCCGGCAGTATTTGCCCATTGCTGAGCTGCCACAGCAAGCGGAATTTCTTTCTTAAGAACTGCACGTGCGTCTTTTGTTAGTACCTCTACATGAGGATGTACAACAACAACATATAATTTTTCCGGACAAGGCAGTGATATTACTTCAAGAGGATTATTATTTCTGATCAACGTTATTCCGCCCAGCATGCATGGTGCTACATTATCAGCGTGTGCGGTACCGCAGGCAATTCTTTCACCTTCCATAGCAAAAGGAATAAGTTCCTTCTTTGAAATTTTGTTGCCGGTAAGCAATGACGCAGCATAAACGCCGGCAACAGAACTGGCAGCACTGGAACCCAAACCGCTTCCTAAAGGCATATTTTTCGAAAGATATATATCGAAGCCCTGGTTAATACCTGTTTTTTTAAAATAGGCATTAATAGAAACACTTACTGTATTTTTTTTTACATCATAAGATAGCTTTCCATTATCACCGGTTATTTCTTTGATAATAAGTTTTTTGTTTGTATTTCTTTCTAATCTCACAATGTCACCCGGCAGATTGATAGCAAGCCCCATTGTATCAAAACCACAGGCAATGTTGCCAACTGTTGCAGGCGCAAATACACTTACTTTATTTTTAATTAGCTTCATTATTCAAAATATTTTCCGATACTTATTATTTCTGCAAACACTCCGGCTGCTGTCACCTCTGCACCGGCTCCGGGACCTTTCACTACAAGAGGGGAGGGGTGATATCTTTCCGTTGTAAAGGAGATGATATTTTCACTGCCTGCAAGATTGAAGAATGGATGTGTGGAATCCACTTCCGCTAAACGAATACTTGCTTTTTCATTTTCAAGACTTGCAATGAAACGAAGTACTTTATTTTTCTGTGCAGCTTTTTCTCTACGGGCTTCAAAAATAGCATTGGATTGCTTTAAAGCAAGAAAAAACTTTTCCACTGTCGGAGCTTTCTGACAGGCAGGCGGCAATATTTGTTCAATATTTATATCCTTGTTTTCTAATGCAAGTCCTGTTTCCCGTGCAAGAATCAACAACTTTCTCGCAACATCTTTTCCACTCAAATCAATCCGCGGATCCGGTTCAGTATATCCTTTCTGTTGAGCTTGTTTAACGATCTCGTCGAAATTACTTCCTTTGGCAAATGTGTTAAATATATAGGATAATGTTCCGGACAGAACCGCTTCGATGCGAATGATTCTGTCACCACTTCCCATAAGGTCTTTCAATGTTGTGATAACGGGTAATCCGGCTCCAACATTTGTTTCATATAAAAAGCGAATGTTTCTTTTTCTTGCAATAGATTGTAACTTATGGTAGTTGCCGTAAGACGAGGAATTTGCAATTTTATTGGGTGTAACAATGGAAATGCTGTGTTCCATTATTTCTGCATAATGCTTTACAATTAACTCGCTGGATGTACAATCTACAAAAACTGATTGTGACAGGTTCATTGCTTGCATATTCTTTACAAAATCCTTTGGAGACATTGGTTCTCCTTTACTATCCAGTAATTCTTTATAGTGTAAAAGAGATATTCCATCCTCATTAAAAAGCATTTTTTTACTATTGCAAATCCCCGCAATGATAATATCAAGAGAATGCGAATGTCTTAAATAACTTTTTTGTTTATGCAATTGACGAATTAAAGCACTGCCAATTAATCCGATGCCAACCAGAAATACATTCACAGTTTTTACATCACTAAGGAAGAAGGATTGATGAATGGCATTAAGCGCTTTATTCAGATCTTCTTTTTTAATAGCAACACTTATGTTTAATTCCGATGAACCTTGTGCAGTTGCCACTACACTGATTCCGTTTTTCCCAAGAGCCTGAAAAAGTTTGCCGGATATTCCAGGCTGATTCCGCATATTTTCTCCAATTACAGCTATGATGCTCAGATTGGATTCCGCATAAATAGGTTCAATCATTTTAGCTTTGATTTCCAGTTCAAAAGCATTGTTAATTGCTTTTCGCGCCGGTTCGCCATCTGCAGGTTTTACTGCAAAGCTTATTGTATGTTCGGAAGAGCCCTGAGTGATAAGTATCACATTAATTTTAGCCTGAGCAAGAGCACCAAAAAGTCGGGCCGATATGCCGGCAACACCAACCATACCACTTCCCTGTAATGTGAGAAGCACAACATCATCAATGGAAGAAATTCCTTTAATCATGTAATTGTTATCCGTAGAATTTACAGATATGTAGGTGCCGTGTGCAGTGGGATTAAAAGTATTTTTTATATATAAAGGAATGTTTTTCTCCAGTGCAGGTTGTATTGTTGGAGGGTGAATTACTTTGGCACCGAAATGCGACATTTCCATCGCTTCTGTATAGGTCATAGATGCAACAGGAAAAGCCTTTTTAACTTTACGCGGATCAGCAGTTAATACACCATCTACATCAGTCCATATCTGTATTTCTTTAGCATGAAGTGCAGCCGCAATAATTGCAGCCGTATAATCCGAACCACCTCTTCCAAGGGTTGTCATCTCACCGGTAACTGTAGCACTTACAAAACCGGTAACTACGTTTATGGAAGCCGACTTGCCCAACGATTTTGCAATCAGTGCATTGGTGCTTTTAAAGTCTACTACACCTGCACCAAAATTCTCATCCGTAATTATAAATTTTCTGGCATCTCCGAATATTGATTTTAGTTTCTTATGATTGAAAAAGGCAGTAACAATTTTTGTGGAAAGCAATTCTCCCTGCCCACTGATAAAATCAAGAGTACGTGAGGAAAGTTCTTTGACCAGAGATACTCCATGCAAAAGATCAGTAAGTGATTGCATGGTATCGTCCAGAAATCGATTAAGATCTTTGTCTTTTTCAATACCCAGTTCACGGATGCAGTTAAGGTGACGCATTTTTATGGCCGAAAGAACTTTTAAGTAAGATTCATCACGGCCTGCTGCAAGCTTGCTCATTCGAATCAGCTCATCTGTAACACCCCCTAGTGCCGAACAAACTACGGTGAGCTTTTTCTCACTCATGTGAAGATCTTTAACGATATTGTACACATCGTTAATCCGACCGGCATTTGCTACTGATGTCCCCCCGAACTTTAATACTAACATAAGGATGATTATTTGTGGAGATTAGTGTACGAAAAATAGTAAAAAAGGTTATTAAAAAAACAAAAGAGATAGTGAAAAAAATGCCCGATAAAAAAGAGAAGCCTAAAGCGGCGGCTGCTCCGGTAAAAAAAGTATCAGCAATTCCTGAAAAAAAGACCGTAAAAGCAGCACCTGTTGAAAAGGCTGCTCCCGTAAAACCTGAACCTGTCGCGAAAGCTGATAAGCCAACAAAGCTTGTAG
>JANOBN010000287.1:0-5071 GCA_031411675.1 Bacteroidota bacterium
GGGGTGACGCTTTAAAAATGCAGAATAGTCAATAATGAATATCGAATAATGAACAAGGAATAATGAAGTATTGAATATCGAATAATGAACAAGGAATTTCGAATTATGAAGTATTGAATAACCCAATAACTCAATAACTCAGTAACCAATAACTATTAACTATTAACAAAAAACCAAATGCTAAGTATAAAAAATCTGCAGGCTCGTGTGGAGGAGAAACAAATTCTAAATGGATTAAATCTGGAAGTGAAACCGGGAGAAGTGCATGCTATCATGGGACCAAATGGTTCCGGTAAGAGTACACTTGCTTCAGTACTTGCTGGCAGAGATACTTTTGAAGTAACAGGAGGAACCATGTTTTTTAACGGGGAAGATCTTGCTGAAATGTCGCCGGAAGAACGTGCACGTAAAGGGGTGTTTATTGCATTCCAGTATCCTGTGGAAATTCCGGGAGTAAGCAATGCCAACTTTCTGAAAACTGCTTTAAATGAAGTGCGTAAGTCGAAAGGATTACCATTGCTGGATTCAAAAGATTTTTTAAAGTTGATGAAGGAAAAGATGCAACTGGTGGAAATGGATAAAGCCATGACACAGCGTTCAGTGAATGAAGGATTCAGTGGAGGAGAGAAGAAAAGAAATGAAGTATTTCAGATGGCCATGCTGGAACCTGCATTATGCATCATGGATGAAACAGATTCCGGATTAGATATTGATGCCTTACGGATTGTTGCCAATGGCGTTAATGCTTTACGTAATAAGGAAAGATCATTTGTTGTTATAACGCATTACCAAAGGTTATTAGATTATATAGTGCCAGATGTAGTACATGTTTTATATAAAGGAAAAATTGTAAAAAGTGGTCCTAAGGAACTGGCTCTGGAGCTGGAAGAAAAAGGATATGACTGGGTGAAGGACTTGGTTGAAGCATAAGAGGAATTGAAAATAAATTAAGCAAAGCGTGGAAACAGCAACAGCGGTAAGTAAAAAGGATTCTTTTTCAGATATGCTGAAGGGGGTAGTGTCGTATCAGTCAGGATTAAGGAATGGTGCATTCACTTCATTAAGAAAGGAAGCAAAAGAGCATTTTGAGAGATTGGGTATTCCTACAACAAAGCAGGAAGAGTGGAAATACACAAATTTAAATCCGTTGCTTGATAAATCATTGCAGAATGCATTGCGTCCTGAAGTAGTACCTGCAAATGCATCAACTATAAAAGGTCTTGATATTTCTGATGGCATTGTCATTCTGCTGATAAACGGATTTTTACAACCATTACCTTCATCTTTATCGGAGGGAATTGTCATTAAAAATATTCAGGATGCTTCCAATGATGCCCCTTTTTCAAAATACTTTAACAAGTATGCCGATAGCAAGGATGATACTTTTGCCGCACTTAATACATCTTTATTAAATGAAGGAATATATATTGAGATAAAACAGAATGTAAAAATTGAGCAGCCTGTCTACATTATCAATCATACAACTTCCGCCAAAAATATTATTACACAACCACGGTGCTTGGTGGTTGCTCAAAAGGGATCAAAGGCAGCTATTGAATGGCTGACTACCTCATCAGTAAAAGGCAGTACTTCCGCACTGGTAAATTCTGTCAATGAAATTGTTGTTTTGGAAAATGCACATCTTGATTTTTGTATTTTAGAGAATGACGAACAAACAGTCTCTCATGTATGCAATACATACACCTATCAGGAACAAAACTCCCATTTTAATATCAACACCATTACAATGGGTGGCTTTTTGGTAAAGAACAAATTGCATTTAATGCTGGATGGTCAGAATATTGAAACACATCTTTTTGGATTATACATGGGAAGTGGAAAGCAACATATCGATAATCATTCAGCCGTGTTTCATGCGAAACCGCATTGTATGAGTAATCAGATCTACAAAGGAATACTGGATGATGATTCAACCGGTGTTTTCAATGGAAAGATATTTGTGTTGCAGGATGCTCAGAAAACGAATGCCTATCAAGCCAATAAAAATATTTTATTGAGCGATGGTGCTTCTATGTTTGCCAAGCCACAGTTAGAGATTTTTGCTGATGATGTAAAATGTTCTCATGGTGCAACAACCGGGCAGATGGATGAAGAAGCATTGTTTTATCTCCGATCCAGAGGTATTGGAGTGGAAAATGCAAAGGCGTTACTTAATGTAGCATTTGCTGCAGATGTAATACAAAACATTCCTAACATAAAACTTAGAGAATATATTCTGGAACTTATTCAAAATAAATTAGTGAAGGAGGCATAATGTTAACAGCAGTGGAGCCAACAAAAAAAGTAGCATTTAATGTGGAGGAAGTCCGCAAGGATTTTCCAATTTTAAAACAAAAGGTTTACGGAAAGCCGTTAATCTATCTGGATAATGCAGCTACATCACAAAAGCCATTAGTGATGATTAATGCGCTTACTGATTACTATGCAGAGTATAATGCAAATATTCATCGCGGTGTGCATTATCTCAGTCAGAAGGCTTCTCAGGCTTATGATGATGTAAGAGTAAAACTGCAACATTTCATAAATGCATCTTCGGAGCGGGAAATTGTTTTCACGCGTGGTACTACAGAAAGTATTAACCTCGTAGCATATTCCTTCGGTAGAAAGTTCATTAATAAGGGAGATGAAATTCTTATTTCTGCTATGGAGCATCACAGTAATATAGTTCCCTGGCAGTTAATGTGTGAAGACCGTGGTGCCATATTAAAGGTAATTCCTATGAATGATAAAGGGGAATTACTTATGGACGAATATATTAAACTCCTGACACCAAAAACAAAGCTTGTTGCTGTTGTACATACTTCCAATTCATTGGGTACAATAAATCCGGTGAAGGAAATGATTAAACTGGCGCATGAAAGAAACATCAAATTTCTGGTAGATGCAGCACAGGCAATTGCACATGAACCGTTAGATGTACAGGATCTTGACTGTGATTTTCTGGCTTTCTCCGGTCATAAAATGTTTGGCCCTACCGGTATTGGTGTATTATATGGTAAACTTTCTTTGTTAGAAGAAATGCCTCCTTATCAGGGTGGCGGTGATATGATTCACTCCGTAAGTTTTGAGAAAACAACATACAATGAAGTGCCTTTTAAGTTTGAAGCAGGTACACCAAATGTAGCTGATGTGATTGCCTTAAGTGCTTCTATTGATTATATGTATGCAATGGACAGAACAGCAGCGGCAAATCATGAGGTGTTACTTTTAAAATATGCTATTGAACAACTCAGTACAATTTCTGAAGTGAAATTAATTGGAACAGCTGAACATAAAACAAGTGTGGTATCCTTTATTATTGATCGTGTTAATGCACTCGATGCAGGAATGTATCTCGATACCTTAGGCATTGCCGTTCGTACCGGACATCATTGCACGGAACCTGTTATGACAAGACTGGGAATTGCCGGAACTATTCGTGCATCCTTTCTGTTTTACAATACTTTTTCTGAAATAGATGCCCTTGTAAATGGCGTTAAAGGTGCTATAAAATTGTTAAAAAGATGATCACTCAGATGCCCGATATAAAAGCTGTTGAAAAGGAGATTGTGGAAGAGTTTGAACTCTTTGATGACTGGGCAGATAAATATCAGTACATCATTGAACTCGGACAAAAACTTCCTGCTCTTGATGATAAATACAAAATTGATGCAAACAGAATTAAGGGATGTCAGAGTAGTGTGTGGTTGAATTGTTTTGAGAAGGAAGGGCATATTTATTTTGAGGCCGATAGTGATTCCACTTTTGTAAAGGGTGAAATTGCATTGCTGATACGAGTGTTAAATGGACAGAGGCCGGAAAACATTATCAGTTCTCAACTGGAATTTATTGATGTCATAGGATTACGTCAGCATGTTGCAGTATCACGCGCAAACGGACTGGCATCCATGATTAAACAAATGAAATTATACGCAGTAGCTTTTCAAAGCAGAATATAATATGGAAGAAGTAAAAGAAAACACAAATGAAGTCACTCCCATTCCGGAGGTGAAAAGTCTGCGCGACAGAGTGGTGGAGACATTAAAAACATGTTACGACCCTGAAATTCCTGTTGATATTTATGAGTTGGGTTTGATCTATGAAATCCGTGTGGATGAAGGAAATGATGTATATATAAAAATGACATTAACCTCTCCGGCCTGCCCTGTTGCAGAAACACTTCCACCAGAGATTGAAAACAAGGTGCGGGATATGCCTGATGTAAATAAGGCGAAAGTAGAAGTAACATTCGATCCGCCGTGGGATAAAGAGATGATGAGCGAGGAAGCGAGACTGGAATTGGGAATGTGGTAGTATGGAAATTATAAATTCTAAATCCGATAGCTATCGGATCTAAATTTCTAAAATCTCTGTGTACTCAGCGGTTTTTTTTCTCAGCCATTTCTCTGCGTTAAAAAGCGAAACATTAATAGTAAGCAATATAGCTAATTAATATCGCCGGATTTTAATCCGGCGAAATAAAAAAACAAACACAAAACAACTGTGACGGAAATTGTAAATAAAGTTGCTCAAAGTGGATTGATTACAATTGATCTGGAGGAATTATATCCGGTAGGTGAACAGGTTGTGTTAGATATTAAATCCTGGCTGTTTGAAGAAATCATTTTAAAAGAGAAGGACTTCCGGGAATATATAAAGCAGCATGACTGGGAACAGTATCGTTCAAAACATGTGGCAATAATATGTTCTGCTGATGCAATTGTGCCTAACTGGGCATATATGCTGATTGCTGCACAACTGGCACCGGTAGCCCAAACCATATTTTTCGGCGGATTAGATGAAATGTCGAATCATCTCTTTTATAACAAACTTTCCCTTTTCGATCCTGTAGTGTATAAGGATCAACGCATTGTGATAAAGGGGTGCTCCGGACGTGAAGTTCCTGTAGCTGCCTATCTGGAAATCACCCGTTTACTGCACCCTTTTGCTAAAAGTATTATGTACGGAGAACCCTGTTCTACCGTGCCTGTTTTCAAGAGAAAAGATTAGTAGTTTTTCGGTTTTGGTAAGCTGGTCGTTAGTATTTTTACACCCCCGTTAAACCCGGATT
>JANOBN010000288.1:0-3282 GCA_031411675.1 Bacteroidota bacterium
AATAACAATTAACAAATAACAATTAAGAATTAACCAATAACTATTAACCAATAACTCAATAACCAATAACTTAATAACTAATAACAATTAACTACTAACAATTAACTAATAACAATTAACCAATAACTATTAACAATTAACAAATAACTTTCATCCTCATGGTAAAACAATTTCTAACAATTATTCTTCTGTTTACAACAGGCTTTGGTGCATTGTCACAGGAGAATAATATTCTTCCTTACAATATCAGCCAAAAGAAACTGGCGAATGGTCTTAATGTAGTAACGGTGCCTTATGGCAGTCCGGGAATAGCTGCATTTTATATTATAATGCGAGTGGGTTCGCGTGATGAAGTTGAGCCCGGCAAATCAGGATTTGCACATTTTTTCGAGCACATGATGTTCCGTGGAACAGAGAAGTATCCTCCATTGAAATATAATGAGATACTAAAAGGGTCTGGGGCTTCAGCCAATGCAAATACCAGCCTCGACCGTACAGTTTATCATATCACCGGAAATGCATCTATGCTGGAAACATTGTTTGATCTGGAATCAGATCGTTTTATGAATCTAAAATATTCCCTTCAACAATTTAAAACCGAGGCAGGCGCTGTTAAAGGGGAATACACAAAAAATAATTCCAGTCCTTATACACAGCTGAATGAAAAAATAGCAGACCTTGCTTTTGATAAACATACTTACAAGCATACTACCATGGGATTTTTTAAAGATATTGTTGACATGCCCAATCAATATGATTATTCAATGCAGTTCTTTAAGAAATTCTATCGTCCGGAATATGCTACTATTTTGGTTGTGGGAGATGTTACACCTGAAAATGTAGAAGCACTTGCGGCAAAATATTTTGGCAAGTGGGAGAGAGGTAATTTCATTAGTAAAATAGAGGAGGAGCCGGTTCAGGCAACTCAGCGTGCCACACATATTCAGGTGCCGGGTTTTCCTCCTGCACTCGCTCTAAACTACAAGGGGCCCGCTTATAGCGATTTGAATAATGATATGCAGGCAATTGATTTGTTAAATGCAGTATTGTTTAGTGAGAAGTCCTCGCTATATAATAAGCTAGTTGTTGAAGAGAAAAAATTAAGGAGTCTGGATGGAAATGCCAACAATACAGTAGACCCTTATTTAATTGAGATATCGGCGTCTTTTGTAAGTAAGGCAGATATGCAATATGTTAAAGATGTAATACTGAAATCCATTGAGGATGCAAAAACAAATCCTGTAGATCAACAGCAACTGGCAGATGCGAAGATGCGCTTGCGTTATGGTTTTGCCATGGGTATTGATAGTCCTTCACGTATAGCGGAAGCTTTATCCTCCTATATATGGGTAACAGGTAATCCCGCATCAGTCAACATAGCTTATCAGCAATACGAAAAAGTTACACCGGAAGATTTAATGCGGGTGGCTGCCAAGTATTACAATTCATCTTCTCTTACCATCGGAACAATTTCTGATGATGCAACTTCACCGGTTAAATAATTTTAAAAAGAAATAGCAATTATGAAAAAAATATTCCTGTTTATATCTATCATTTTATTGAGCCAGGCAGCAAAAGCCATTGAGTATGTAGAACTGCCTATTACAGGCTCAAACATTATTGTAATTAAAATGATGTTCCGTAATGGCAGCATCTGCGATCCAAAGGGTAAAGAAGGCCTGACCTGGCTTACCGTAAACACCATCATGGATGGCGGTACTGTGAGAATGAGCACTAGTGAAGTGAAAGATTTCGCTTATCCAATGGCAGCTGAATACTTCGGTACAGTTGATAAAGAAGTTACTGTTTTTACCTTCCGTGTTCACAAAGAGTTAATTGGTCGTTTTTATGATTTAGTTCAAGGGCTAATGATAACCCCACGTTTTGCTGCTGAGGACTTTGAAAGAACTAAATCGAATCAATTAAATTTTGTAGAACAGGTAATTAAAACCTCCAGTGACGAAGAATTCAGCAAGATGGCATTGGAAGATTTTCTTTTTCGTGGAACCAATTATCAGTCGATGACACGCGGAACTGTATCCGGAATTAAAAATATTACCCTTGATGATGTAAAGGCACACTACAAGAGATATTTTACTACAGGAAATCTTACAATTGGCATGGCCGGAGGTTATCCTCCTGATTTAAAAGCTATGCTGGATAAAGACATGAGTCAATTACCTGCAATGAAAGATGAACTACCATTTGCCGGTAAAGCAAATGGTTCACAAGGGCTGGAAGTAGAGATCATTCAGAAGAAGGGCGCACTTGGCTCTGCAATATTTGCAGGATTTGAATTACCTGTTACACGAAGTAATGATGAATTTGCAGCATTAATGATTGCTAATTCCTGGTTAGGTGAGCATCGTAAATCTTATTCAAGATTATATAAAAAGATCAGAGAAGAACGTTCAATGAACTATGGTGATTATACCTACATTGAGTGGTATAGCAATGGTGGACAAAATATGTTGCCACGTCCCGGCACTCCCCGCAACTCCAACTATTTTTCCATCTGGTTACGTCCGGTTCAAACAGCTGACGGATTAAAGAAGCAGTATGAAGAATTGAATGGCATTAATATCGGCCATGCACATTTTGCTATTCGCATGGCACTTCGTGAGATGCAAGCACTAATTGATAAAGGCATGGGCGAAAAGGATTTTGAATTAACCAAGAAATTTTTGCGCTCCTATATAAAGCTTTATGCGCAAACTCCGGAACAGCAATTGGGATACATTTTAGATAGTCGCTTTTATGGCAGAAAAGATTGGCTTAAGGAGATTGATGGTATGCTGGAAAAAGTAACTTATGCTGATATGATGAAAGTGGTTAAAAAATACTGGAATACAGAGAATATGAAAATTTCAATTGTAACAGATGTTACAGAAGCAGGCCCGTTAAAGGAAAGTCTGGAGAAAAATTCAGATTCACCTATGAGTTATTCCAATGCATTAAAGGCAGTATTAACCCCTGAGATTCTCGCTGAAGATAAATTAGTACAAAACTACCCAATGAAGGTAACGAAAGTAAACATTATCAATGCAGAGGATATGTTTAAGTAAAATATAGAATATTAAAAAGGCCATCCGTATCGGATGGCTTTTTTTTTGAAAATATTGTTTGGCAAACCAAAGTTGAATAATATTACAAAGATTAAATTATCAGATTAATAATATTTAATCATGTTGCAACGATTTTCGTTTGATAATTTTCGTTTGAAAAAGTATATCCACAACAAGTTATTGTTGTGGACTGCACGTATTTTCGTTTTTTTATTTA
>JANOBN010000289.1:0-2456 GCA_031411675.1 Bacteroidota bacterium
GCATCAATATCATTTTTGCCTACTTTTTTGCAGCCGGTAAGAATTAAAAATATTATTCCAAGTGAAATAAAACCTAAATAAGTCTTCATAATTAATCAGTTTCTAATTTATTATTAACTTCATCTTTAATACATTATCACTTTTTAGCATTTCCCCTATATAAATTCCTTCAGGCAATCCCGATACATTAATGATAATAGAATTGCCATTTATGTCTCTTGATTCATATACAATTTGACCACTTAATGCAAGAAGCCGGAACATTCCATTGATGATGGCATAAGGAAATGAAATCGTAGCCGCCGAGGAAGTAGGATTTGGATACGCTATCATTTCCTTTTCCTCTCCAAATTCTGCCACACCACTGAATAAGCAGTTACCATAATTGAAATATATAATCCAGAAAGGCGTCCATTGATTGTTGTTATCAAGAAAATAAAAATTATCCTGGATCAAATTATTATTCACATCATAAAATAAAGTGTCAATAGCGGTGAGATTCCATGCGTTTGTTCCGTTATCCCAAGAATAGCCGCCTTTAATAAATACTTTTCCGTTTCCAAGATAATCATAATGATATTTATAACTATTTATATAGCCGCTGCCATTCCAACTTTTTACTATAGAATCAGTAAGTAATACTCCCTGATAACTTATTACAACTTTATTATCGTTGTCCCATGCATTTGAACCGGAATTCCAAATACTAGTATAATATTCTACTGCTAATCCGGTAGAATCAGCAACTCTTGAAATCGAATCTGAATTCATCCAACTTCCGGAAATCCAATCCTGAAGCAAGTGTACATTATAAAAATTACTTGAATCATAAGTATAGAACTCACGAAAACGGAAATATGGATACCAACTCATATTCAGGGCATCATATTCCCGTGTTGATTCCTTAGAAAGATTACCATTTACATCATATTCTAAAAAATTCTCGTTTTGATTGATCCATGAAGTACTGCTCGAATTATAAATCTGACCCAGCATGTAATCAGGTCCGGAATTTCCTGAGTAAGAAAATAATGCCTGAGTGGAATACACATAATTACTTGTTAAAGCATCCCATTGAAGGGTTTTAAATAGTTTTACATTATCGTTAGTATCATAAAAATACTCAAAACGAGATAAATTGTCGAATTGAGCACTCATACTATTCCAAATTTTAAACTCCTGGGAACATAGGTGGTTCTGACCATTTGAAGGCAAGAAATACAAATTAAAAAAGACTATGGAAAGGAGAAATATTCGGGTCATGGTCTAGGTTTTGTTTAAGTAAAGGTATGTTATTATCTAAAACAAGCCTCATTATTACGGTTTTATTTGCCTAAATTATTGTTTAATCTTTTAAATTTACAATAAAACTATCTAACATTTGTAGTACAAGCAATGACAAAGCCGTTTTCCAATACTAGTTTTTGCCCATATAAGTGCTACAATCTATTATGCTAAGAAGCCATTTATTTAATGTTTCCTTTAGATTGGTAATTGTTATTCCGGTTTTGTATTCCTTAACATAGATGGTGGCATCAATATCATTTTAGCCTACTTTTTTGCAGCCGGTTAATGCAGTAAACAACAGGAATAATAGAGAAGAGAAAATAAAGGTTTTAAGCATGAGGTGGTTTATTGTTGAATAAAGGTAAGTTTTTTCTCCGCACAGCCTAAAAATGTCTTTTCGTGTACGTTTTATTAAACAAGTCTGAAGACTTGCTAATTACTGTAAAACCTTAAGTCAGAAAATAAGACTTAAGCCAACAGAGGAGGTTCTTTCAAATTCTGTTTTCAGTAGTTGCAAACTACTTGTGTTGCTTTTGTTTCTATTCAACGGGAGAATATTTAAGTGTAGATACAAACTACACTTAGAGAGGGTTTACGGTAAGCAAGTCTGAAGACTTGCTAATTATTGAAAAGGCTTAAGTCAGAAAATAAGACTTAAGCCAACGAGTCAGAAAATAAGACTTAAGCCAACTAGTAATATTACCAATTCTAAGCGTGCTTCTTCAGGGAATGATAATCCAGGTAATAAATTAATTTAACAGAAAGATTATTCGCCTTAGGAGAATGATATGTTTTGTCGACATTCTGGAAATAATTTTGATTACTAAGCTGATCGAATTGTGCAATGTCGTTTTTCCAGGCTGCTGTTAAAAAACTTCCCGGAGCAAACTCCCAGTTAAAGTTTAAATCAATGTTAAATTGGTTGTAACTGATGTCGGCATTTCCGGAATAATCAGTGATGGATAAGGTACCATCTCCATTCAAATGATAATAGTCAAAATAAACAGCTTTGCTCCAGTAATCTCTGCAACGTATTCCTACATTCATGCGAGAGGTAAAAGCATATTGCATAAATATTTCATTTACTACGGTACTTACGTCTCTTCTGCCAAATGTTATATGATCTATTGTTCCATCATCATCCACCCATCCAAAGTTGCTTTCATCCA
>JANOBN010000290.1:0-1929 GCA_031411675.1 Bacteroidota bacterium
GCCGGTGGTGCACAAATGTTTAAGGAGCCTGAAAAAGGAAATAAAGACATTAATATTGAAAGAACAGAGGAAGCAATAGGAACCGGTGCTTCCATAATTGCTATTGGTTGTCCTTTTTGTATGACTATGATGACAGATGGCGTAAAAATGGCGGAAAAAGAACAACAGGTTTCAGTAAAAGATGTGGCTGAATTAATCGCCGAAGCCATGGATCTTTAATTTGTATAAGCAATAAATACTTTCATAACTTCACCTATGCAATTATTCGAAAATTTTTCACCTGAATCAAAAATCTGGATTTACCAGTGTAATCGTCCATTTACTCAGGACGAAATTCAGAATTTAAATATCACATGTAAAAAGTTTACGGATAGCTGGACAGCACATGATATTAAACTGAAAGCCTCATTCGCAATCATTTTTAATCGTTTTATCATTTTTTGTGTAGATGAAAAAATAGAAGGTGCAAGCGGATGCTCCATTGACAAATCAGTGCATCTTATCCGTGAAATTGAAAAACAATATCAGGTTTTTTTATTAAACAGAACGCAGGTTGCTTACATTGAAAATGATCACGTATCCGCTTGTCCATTATCTGTTTTTACTAAACTATATGAAACCGGCAAAGTGAATCTGCAAACTGTAGTTTTTAATAATACGATAACTCAGCTATCACAACTAAACTCAGATTGGAAGCAGCCTCTTGCAGAAAGCTGGATAGCAAACCATCTTCCTGTTTTAAACAAGTAAAAAATTGAACCCCAAATTTAAAACCCGGCTTTTAATGATACTGAAAGCGGTGGTTATTCTCAGCATCTTTTTTGCGTTAATGCGATTATTGATCTTGTACCTTGTCTGGCATTTTGAACAGCCTATATAAGCTGACAATAGAAAGAACTTAGCACTCAATAAGCAAAGAAGTTTCATCATTAAGAAGAATTACATATTTTAGCCTGAGTTATACCTTCTAAACCACTAAAATATGGATCAAAAACCTACCTTCAAGCCTTACATTTCAGCTACAGATTCTGTAAAAGAATTCACGTTAAAGGCTATCCTGATGGGGTCCGTTTTTGGAATTATTTTCGGGGCATCAACGGTATATCTTGCTCTTAAAGCAGGTTTAACGGTGTCAGCCTCTATTCCTATAGCTGTACTTTCTATTTCTCTGGGAAGAAGGTTTCTCAAAACAACAATACTTGAAAATAATATTATTCAAACAACAGGATCGGCGGGCGAAAGCATTGCTTCCGGTGTAGTCTTTACCCTTCCTGCATTTCTTTTTCTTTCTGTAAATGAACAGGGCATAAGCAATGGAATGCAATACTTCGAATACTGGACCATTTTTACATTGGCTGTTTTAGGCGGTATGCTTGGTACTATGATGATGATTCCACTCAGAAGATCTTTAATTGTAAAAGAACATGATACCCTGCCCTATCCGGAAGGAACGGCCTGTGCACATGTTTTAATTGCGGGAGAAAAAGGTGGCGATTTTGCAAGGACCGCTTATCTTGGTTTAGGATTTTCAATGACGTATGCTTTATTGCAAAAAGTGTTTCATGTAATTGCAGAAGTGCCTTCATTTGTCACACAACAAACAAATAAATACTTCCCTTCCGCAACTGTAAATGGTGAAATCACTCCCGAATATCTGGGGGTTGGATATATAATCGGGCCGCGTATTTCCGGAGTATTGGTTGCAGGAGGCGTACTGGCATGGCTTGGATTAATTCCACTACTGGCATCATTAGTACCTTCGGATACAATAGCATTACAACTGCAGAAATTAGGTTTGATGGATATTCTACAACCAAGTGTACGCTATGGATGGGATCCGGCAACACACACTTTTTCAAATATGGCTGATGCTGTTTATCGTGCCTATGTCCGACAAATTGGAGCAGGAGCTGTTGCCGCAGGAGGTTT
>JANOBN010000291.1:0-15743 GCA_031411675.1 Bacteroidota bacterium
TAGGAAACAAGATCATTAAATCCTTTATACTCTACTACGTTCAGTGAAAATGATTCTCGTTGTTCGCGAATAAAATCTCCGGCTTCCTTAACAGGAATTATCGCTTCCCTGCACAACTTTTCCAGATTCATAATACAGTAGATTTATTTTTATTCCTTGATAAATAAAATATACCTGCAAATCCGACAAGCACTAATAAAACAGAAATGATTTCAGCCTGCGTGATGCTATGACCTGCAATATGGTATTTTGTATTTACTCTTATCTGCTCAATGAAGAATCTTTCAACACCATTTAAAATAAGATATACCGAAAACATCATACCTGTTGTGGTGAATCTTTTACGAAAACTCCATAGAATAAAAAAGAGCAGAATGCACATTAGAGCTTCATACAAAGGCGTTGGATAAACTGCATCAGGAAGCATCATGCAATGACGTCCTTCACAACCAGGTATAGGTATGCCTTCACCAATAACATTACGGGGATAATTAAAAGCCCATGCCCAGTCAGGTAACCAGCTCAGCCAATCAGGTTTTGGATTTAAATTTACAATTCCCCAGTCACCATCACCGGAAAGCTGACAACCGATTCTTCCTGTACCATAGGAAAGCATCAATGCAGGAGCAGCAGCATCTGAAAGCATTAATGGTGTAATACCATGCTTCTTACCATACCACATTACTGCAATTGCTGCACATATTAAACCACCATACCACGTTAAGCCACTAAAGGATAATAATGCATGAACAGGGTCTCTTTGCAGTTCGTCGAGATTCTCCAGATTGTGAAATATTTTAGCCCCTAAAAGCCCGAACAGGGCAGCCAGCATTGTTATATTACCAACCAGTTGATGAGGTTTTAAAACAATCTCCTGTATTTTGGGTTCTTCCAGTTTTTGTTTTTCCTTTTCACGGTATTTTAACCACACAAATAAAATAGCACCCATAATACCACCCGGTAAACTTCCTGTGGCGGAAAGTAGCACACCTTGTGTATCATTTACAAAAACCTGATATTCTGATATTATATATAACAATTTATATCCGGTAATAAAACCAAGTATTGCAGAAGTTAGCAATTCACCGGAAGAAGCAGGTTTGCCAATGGTTTCTTTTAATTGAATGTCTTGCAATAAACCCTCTTGCTCTTTTCTTTTAAGTTCCAGAAATAAAACATAAGCCGCCAATGCAAAGGAAAGTCCCATAAATAGACCAAATGTCTGCACCGGTAAAGGAATATTAATTCCAAATAGGTCCTTTAGTAAATCGGTGAGAGTTGGATACACTTATATTATTTTATTATTTGGGTTAATTGAAAACTGCGTCATTAACATGTACTTGTTTACCTGTAATGCAGAAGTCATCATCAATCTGCAGAAGGTCAACTGCAACTACCTGATTCACCAAATGAGCGTCATAAGGCAATTTAACCCTTAAATAATTTTCTGAATAACCGAAAATCATGTTATCCTTTTCCTCGCTTTCAAAAAGAACTTTTACGGAAGTGCCAATATAGTTTCGATAAAATGCTGATAGTTTTTTTGCCGAAAGATTACGCAATCTTTTATTTCTTTCCCTTCTTTCATTTACAGGAATAATTTCTTTCATTTCTGCCGCAAGCGTATTGTTTCGTTCAGAATAGGTAAAGACATGTAAATAGGAAACATCCAGTTCATTCAAAAAGTTAAATGTATCCATGAAATCCTTTTCGGTTTCACCGGGAAAGCCGGTTATAACATCTACTCCTATACAGCAATGCGGGATTAGTTTTCGAATCATAGAAATTCTGTCACTATATAATTCTCTCAGATATCTTCTTCGCATTAATTTTAAAATACGATTACTGCCACTCTGAAGTGGAATATGAAAATGCGGCATGAACTTCTTTGATGCAGCAACCACTTCTATTATTTCTTCAGTGAGCAGATTGGGTTCAATGGAAGAAATCCGCACTCTGAAATCCTTGTCAATTTTTTCAATAGCTTGTACCAGATCAATAAAAAAGGAACGATCAGCATTACCTTCATTAATACCAAAATCACCCAGGTTAACTCCCGTTAAAACGATTTCACGTCCGCCGTTTTCTACTGCAGTATGAATGTTGGCTAATGCATTTTCAATAGTATCACTACGGCTTTTACCTCTTGCCAACGGGATCGTACAAAAAGTGCACTGATAATCACAGCCGTCCTGAACCTTCAGAAATATTCTTGTCCGGTCATTCGCTGACATGGAATAATGAAATCCTGAAACCTCATTGATGTCGCAGGCAATCACCTTGGTTTCCTGTAGCTTATCAACATGGTGCAGATGCTTTAATATATTGAACTTTTCTGCGGCACCTAAAACAAGATCAACGCCTTTTATATTTGCAATACTTTCCGGCTTTAATTGTGCATAGCAGCCTGTAATAGCAATAAAAGTAGCAGGATTAGCTGACAGGGCGCGGTTGACAATCGTTTTACATTCGCGATCCGCTTGTTCTGTAACGGAGCAGGTGTTAATGATATTTACATCAGCAGGAGACCCAAATTCCACCTTCATCCAGCCGGCATCCCTAAAGCTGCGGGCAATAGTTGATGTTTCTGCAAAATTAAGCTTGCATCCCAGCGTATGAAAGGCCACCGTATTCATTCGACAAAGGTAGTTTTTTTGAGGGTCTATAGCCGGGCGAATCAAAGCATCAGAGGAAGGTTAAAATCAAATGGTTTTCTGTCAGGAACCAGAAGATCATAGCTTATCTACTGCCGGCTTCACCGGTTGAAAATCAATCTGATAAAAGAAAGTGTTGATCGTTAAATCGTTCCCGGCAAAGGGCTGCCGTAATTTATTTTTCTGATAGAACTAATCCTTCCAGTCAGCAATAAATAAGTTGGAATCGCGGGATCCGTTATTATTTCTGTTGGAAGAAAAAATCAGCTTTTTACCATCAGGTGAAAACATGGGGAATGCATCAAACATTCCATCAAAGGTAATTTGCTCCAGTTTCTTTCCTTTCAGATCAGTCATATATAAGTTAAACGGAATTCCTCTTTTAGAAAGATAATTAGAAGAGAAAATCACTTTTTTTCCTGAAGGATGAAAAAAAGGAGCCCATTCTGCATTGGCAAAAGTGGTAATCTTACGAAGTTTACTTCCATCAATATTGCAGATATAAAGATCCATTTCAGTTGGTTTTACAAGTCCATCATTCTGCAACAAGTCTTTATATTCTTTTATTTCTTCAGGTGTTTTTGGGCGGGAAGCACGAAAGATTAGTTTTTTTCCATCAGGAGAAAAGAAAGCACCACCATCATATCCAAGCTGATTGGTTACCTGTTTAACATTGCTTCCATCAATATTCATGGTATATAATTCCAGATCGCCGGAACGCATGCTGGTAAAAACAATTTTATCGCCTTTTGGAGATACAGTTGCTTCGGCATCATATCCCGGCGAGTTGGTTAATTGTTTAATAATATTTCCATTGAGATCGCTCAGGAAAATATCAAATGAATCATAGATAGGCCATACATATTTGCCATCAGCTCTCTTAGGCGGCACAGGTGGGCAATCAGCGCTTGCCAGATGGGTAGATGCATATAGAATAGTGGAATCGCCCGGCATAAAATAGGAGCAGGTGGTACGACCTTTATGAGTACTTATCAGTGTAGGGTGTTCGTGCATTGCAGCATCAGCAAGATTATGCCAGTATATTTGATCACAGGCATCTCTCCACGCTTTATTGGTTGCCTGAAAGGTAATCATTTTGCTGTTAAAGCTGAAGTAGGCTTCCGCATTATCACCTCCAAAAGTGAGCTGTTTAACATTGCTCAGATGTTTTTCTTCACCATCATACAGCAGAGTTGCAGTATCAAATTTTCGTACAGGCGGCTGACAGAAAACAGAAAACTGATTTAACAGGAGGAGGGTGATCAGAAATAATCTCATATCGTTTTATTAGCGCGCGAAAGTACTGTTACTATAGGGAAATGAAAAATCGCAATATTTTTTATTGTCATTTAGTCGTAAAAAAGGCCGCCGTATTTGGGCAGCCTTTATAATCAGTAATATTTTATAGAGTCATTTTACTTTTTTTGAAAGCTCTGTTCCCGCGCGGAAACGAACTACTTTTTTCGCCGCAATTTGTATTACCTTGCCTGTTTGCGGGTTACGTCCCTTACGAGCTGAGCGCTTACTTATTCCAAAAGTGCCGAATCCAACCAGTGTTACTTTTTCTCCTTTACGAAGAGCAGTGCTGGCAGCACTCATAAATGAATTCAATGCCATATTAGCCTGCGTTTTACTGATTTGGGCATCAGTTGCCATTTTGGTAATTAAATCACCTTTGTTCATGATTTTTTGATTTTGATTTTAATTAATGGTTAATTGATATAGACAGGCAAATATAACTTCGCACTTTGCTGATTGCAAGGATTTTAAGGCTTAAAATAGGGGGTAACTTCCTTTTTATCAACAGCTTCTGCCCGTTCTTGTTAATAAAAGCCTGCCGTAATAAAGGCGGAGAATATCGGAGGTTAACGTGGTTCGGCCTGCGACTTTTGTGACTAATTGGTATTATTTTAG
Source organism: Bacteroidota bacterium (assembly GCA_031411675.1). GTDB lineage: Bacteria > Bacteroidota > Bacteroidia > AKYH767-A > OLB10 > JANOXC01. The sequence goes on from JANOBN010000291.1 coordinate 4,569, forward strand.
GTGATTGACCACTTTCTTCACTATTAATTAACTAAATAAACTTGCACAGGTGGGTATCATTCCCGTACCTTTGGGTAAAGTTAAATGTTAGCACAACAAAAGTTATATCGCTGCGTTTAATCAAGGTAATATTTTTTTTAACTACATAAAACAGATACATATAGGACGACTTCTACACTGATTAATTCTTAGTTTACACATCAGTATTAACCAAATACGTCCTACTATGCGTCATACCCAGTTAAACGACCAGGAGCTTGTTGTCCGTTACCGTGAAGGTGATGAACAAAGTCTAAAGGAGCTTATTACACGACATCAGCGTAAAATTCTCACCAGTATTTATTTATTGGTAAAAGATCGCGATCTGGCAGATGATATCTTCCAGGATACCTTTATTAAGGTAATCAATACCCTTCGGTCCGGAAATTACAATGAGGAAGGAAAATTTCTTTCCTGGGTTATGCGCATCGGGCATAATCTGGTAATCGACCATTTCAGAAGGCAGCAAAAGATGCCAATGGTGCATGATTCAGAGGATTACAGCATCTTCGACTTCCTTCCTCTTATGGATGAAAATGTAGAGGATAAGATCATCGGCGGCCAGATTCATGATACCGTAAAAAGGATGATTGAAGAGCTGCCTGAAGACCAGAAGGAAGTGGTGATTATGCGCCATTATGGAAACATGAGTTTCAAGGAGATAGCAGAAACAACCAATGTGAGTATCAATACCTCATTGGGCCGGATGCGCTATGCCCTGATTAACCTGAGGAAGCTGATTTCTGAAAAACAATTGGTGCTTACAAAATAAATTTAAGGGTAATGTACTAAGAATCATTTATGGGCGTTATAAATTCAAACTAAAAAGAATTTGTAGCCTATGTTAGAAATCTACTCATCAAATGATCTTATCCTTTACCTCTACAATGAAACCGGACTAAAAGATTCGGTATTTATTCAGAAAGCGATTGATAATGATGTTGAATTGGAAGAAGAATTTAACCAGTTTGTTGCCGTAAAGGAACTTCTGGAAAATCATTCCTGTTCCATGCCGAAACCATCAACTATTGATGCTATAATGTCTTATTCAGGCATGCATAGCTTTCTGCATTAAGAGCTAATAGTAAAAGATGAAGGGTAACGCTTAGTTTTGCGTTACCCTTTTATATTTATGAAAAAGCAGGAATTATTTAATTATGTGATTGACGCTTTTGCTGGTGCTATGCCGGAAGCAGAAACGGAGCTTCGGTATAATAGTCCCTACGAATTATTAGTGGCGGTAATTTTATCTGCACAATGCACTGATAAACGGGTTAATATGGTTACGCCGGCATTTTTCGAAGCCTTCCCGACTGTTGAAGTTCTTGCTGCTGCTTATCCCGATGAAATATTTAAATATATCCGTTCTATAAGTTATCCGAATAACAAAGCAACGCATCTGGCAGGCATGGCCCGAATGCTAGTGACCGATTTTAACGGAGAAGTGCCGGGCAATGTCGAACTGCTGCAGAAATTGCCGGGAGTTGGCAGGAAAACGGCGAATGTTATTGCATCAGTAATTTTTAATCTTCCGGCAATGGCTGTAGACACACATGTCTTTCGTGTGGCTGCAAGAATTGGTCTTACTACAAATGCAAAAACACCATTAGCTGCAGAAAAACAACTGGTAAGATATATTCCCGAGGATAAAATTCATGTTGCACATCACTGGTTAATTTTACATGGTCGCTACACTTGTGTTGCCAGAAATCCCAAGTGTAATGAATGCGCGCTAACAGCCGTATGCCACTATTTTAAAAAGCATAAAGTTTAAGAATTAATAATTATTTACAGATAACTCTGCTGAACGGTTAATGATTAATACCGTAGCTTAATTCGGCAGTAAATTTTTGATCAATAGCGCCAATGCGTTGCGCTGCAGCCTGGGTAATTTTAATTATCACATTGGTATTGTCACCGGTGTCAGGTAAAACACCAACTACCTTAACAAAAACGGAGTTATTGGTCATTCTGTTTGTCACTTTAATGATGGTTCCCATTGGAGCCGTGCGATGTAATGCGTAAAATTTATTCTGGTTTAATTCCTGATCATTCAACCATGTTGCAACACCTGTTTCTGTAATTTTTTCTATTGAACCATCAACGGGAGTAGCATCCTTCACGTCAGTTTTTGATGATTTTGCCGGAGTTGGCTCTGCAGTAACAGGAGTTTTATCTACAATAACCGGATTTGTGGTTATCGGTGTATCAATTTTAGGAACAGCTTCTTTTTTTACTTCTGTTACCGTTGTTGTTTTTACCGATGTTAACGGCTCTGTTTTAACAACAGGAGCAGTTTCGGTAGTGGTTGTTACAGTTTTGACTACTGCAGTTGAATTGCCTTTGCCAACAATTAATGATTTTCCTAAAGACACATTGTCCGAACTGAGATTGTTCCATTTTTTAATGTCAGCAACTGTCTGCTTGTAAGTTAAACTTATACGGTATAAGTTCTCTCCTTTTTGCACCGTATGATAAATGTTTTTTTCTTCTTGCTTTTGTTTTTCCTCCTTAACAACGGGTGGAACAACAGCAGTTTTATCAAATGGCACATAAATAGGTTTGCCGATCTGAAGGCTGCTAACACCTTTATTGGCACTTTGAAGATCCTTCATGCTAATGGAAAATCTTCCTGCCAGTGCAGTCCAGGTATCTTTGGCTTGCACCTTGTACTCCACGAATTTCTTACCGTCAATCCAATGCACTTTATCATTATTGGTTTGACCGAAAGAAAAATTGGCAAGAATTAATAATAGTAAAATATTAATTCTGAAGATCATTGATTTAGTCATAATTTTACACAATAGTAAGATTCTCTTGCTTTAACATTCTGCTTCATCGCCTTAAGTATTCAACAGTTTAATTAACATGACAATCAGCCTCCGGAAACTAATTATTGCCTTTATTTATCTGATAACGCTCTTAAATGCGATTTTCGTACATGGCCAGACCGGCACTAAAGTAAAAGTGTATCAATTAGATATCAGAGATGAGATTAGTAAAGGGATGTCGAGGCAGGTAGGCCATGCCCTTGCTGAGGCGCAAGCGATGAAGGCTGATTTGCTGCTGATCAACATGAATACCTATGGTGGACTCTTAGATGCTGCAGACAGTATCCGAACCGGTCTCTTAAATCTGTCTATTCCATCTGTTGTCTTTATCAATAATAATGCAGCATCTGCAGGAGCATTGATTTCCATTGCCTGCAACAGAATTTATATGAGAAGTGGCGCAAACATAGGAGCGGCAACAGTGGTGGATATGAAAGGAGAAGTAGTGCCGGATAAATATCAATCCTATATGCGCAGTATGATGCGCTCCACAGCACAGGCCAGAGGACGCGACCCATTAATAGCAGAAGCAATGGTTGATCCCCGCACTTTTATCCCAGGCGTTAATGATTCAGGAAAAGTACTTACTATGACTACCGCTGAAGCGATTAAGAATAATTACTGCAATGGTACTGCCGAAAATATTGATGAGGTATTGAAACTGGAGAAGATTTCTAATTATGAGATTACAGTTTACAAGCCTACTTTATCTGATAAAATAATTTCATTTTTAATTAGTCCTGCAGTAAGCGGAATATTAATTCTGTTAATGTTCGGTGGTATATACTATGAATTACAAGCACCCGGAATTGGATTTCCATTAGTGGTTGCTCTTTCCGCTGCCGCATTATACTTTGCCCCGCTTTACCTCGAAGGTCTTGCTGAAAACTGGGAGATACTGGTGGCTTTTGCAGGATTTCTACTGATAGCACTCGAAATTTTTGTGGTGCCCGGATTTGGGGTAACAGGTATTTCAGGAATCATACTTGTTGTATTTGGTCTAACTGTTAGTATGCTTGGGAATGACGGACTTGATTTTTCAGGACTTAATATGCAGGAAGTAGCGGTTTCTTTTGCAGTAGTATTGTTGGCAATGGTTGGAGCGGTAGTGTTATTCATTTTTACCGGTAAAGCACTTGCCAATTCACCAATGTTGAATAAATTAGTACTTCAAAATAGTATGTCATCAGGAGAAGGTTTTGTTGCAGGAGAAAATAATCTTCATCATCTGCTAAATAGAACGGGAATTGCAGTCAGCATGCTTCGCCCTTCCGGTAAAATTGAAATTGATGGTGAGATTTATGAAGCAAGAGCCAACAGTGGCTTCATTGATGCAGGCAAAGAAGTTGTTGTGATGAGGAGTGAGCTTGGTGGCGTTTTTGTTAAAGAACTTTAATATATAAAATAACCAACCTATACCTATGAAAAAAAACCACTTGATTCTAATTCTTGCATTTACTTTTTTTCTGAATAACAATGCTTCTGCCCAAACCCAAACATATCAATGGTCGGCAGCATTTGGATCAACTGCTAATGATATTGGTTACGCTGTTGTTACAGATGCATCCGGTAATTCCTACAGCACCGGTTTTTTTTCCGGCACTATGGATGCTGATCCAAGTGCCGGGGTAACATTGCTTGCTTCTAATGGGCAGGAAGATGTTTTTATTACCTGTTATGATGAATTTGGAAGTTTCCTGTGGGCAAAGAGTTTTGGTGGTTCGGGTGGTGATATAGGTTATTCAATAGGAATAGATGGAACAGGAAATGTTATTGTTTGCGGTGTAGTGGAGGATACTGTTGATTTTGATCCAGGTTCCGGTACAGCAACAGTGATAAGTCAGGGTTCAACCGATTTGTTTTTAGCAAAGTATGACTCACAGGGAAATTATATATGGGCTTTTAGTTTAGGCGCCCCAAGTGATTTTAATGATGCTAAGGATTTATGCATTGATGCGAATGAAAATATTTATATCACAGGTAGTTTTCGTTCAACGCTTGATTTTGATCCGGGTTCCGGTATATATAATATTTCTTCAGCCGGTCAGTATGATAGCTATTTTGCAAAATATACATCAGCAGGCGCTTTTGTATCAGCATTTGCATTTGGAGGCAGTGGAACCGACAGAGGTCTTTCTGCTGAACTGGATAATACCGGCTTCATTATAGTTTCCGGTTATTTTTCTTTTACTGCTGATTTAGATGCCGGTATTGATTCGTTTAATGTTACTTCTGTAGGAGGCTTCGATTTATTTGTGGTGAAGTATGATACTGCAGGTGTTTTTCAATGGGGTTTTGGTACGGGTGATGTATCAGATGATGAAGCAAAGTGTGTAGACGTCGACAACAGTAACAATATATATGTTGCAGGATACTTTTTTGGAAATGTTGATTTTGAGCCGGGCAGTGGTCAGACGAATATTCTCTCCAGCCCTACAGCGAATTCCAGTTTTATTGTAAAATATACCAGTAGCGGTGTTCTGGATTATGTGAAAGGAATCAATGGTGCTTTCGACAATACAGCATATGCTATAAATGCCGATGATTATTTTCTGAAAGTAGCAGGATCAGCAAGAGGAACTACTGACTTTGACCCGGGAAGTGCTGTAGATACTTTAACACCTGTTAATGCAAGAGATATATATGCTGTCAGACTGGACGCATCATCAGGTTTCTATGATGGTACAGTGCTAATAGGTGGAACTGGTCAGGATGATTGTTATGGTTTAGCATGGACTTCTTCTGGCCATCTTGTGCTTTGCGGACTATTTGGAGGTACTGCTGACTTTGATAACGGACCATTGAATACGGCAACTGTATCACAAGGACTGGTAGATGTATTTCTTGCTTCTTATTTTATTTTAACACCGGGGTTTGCAGAATATGCTTTCGGTAATTTTACCATTTATCCGAATCCGGCAACAGAAACTATTACCCTGAAAGGGGAAGGAAATATTTTCTTGCCTAAAAAAATCAGTCTCTGCAACATCATAGGAGAAGTATTACAAAGTAATTCTGCATTAAGTTTATCAAAATCCATTCAATTTAGTCTGAAGGATATTAAACCCGGTGTTTACTTTTTAAAACTTGAGCCAATGAATGAAAAAATGGAAATAGTACGTTTTGTTAAACTCTAAGGAATAGCCTTCCTGTTGAAATTATGCTTTAATATATTGTGGTCTTCTAAGCAACAGCAACCCGCAAAAAGTAATGAATCCATTAATGATCAGTAATTCAAATCCTACTTTATATCCATCGAACCAAACAGGAATATAATCATTGAGGATATAGCATATAATTGGTGAAGACAAACAAACCAGCCACACCCACTTGTCTTTTACCTGCCATTTTGTGAAAAAGCCGAATGTGTATAGTCCAAGCAGCGGACCATAAGTGTAACTGGCTGCACGAAAAACATTTCGCACTACTGCATCATTATTTATATAGCGGAAAAGTACTATCGTAAGCAATAAGACAATGGCAAAAGAAATATGAACCATATACCTTATTTTTTTTCGCTTCGGTTCATCCAGTAATTTATTCTTTTGTATTCCCAGAAAATCATAACAGAAAGCGGTTGTCAATGCGGTAAGTGCACCATCAGCACTAGGATATGCTGCGGAAATTAGTCCGATGATAAAAATAAGCGCAGGCAATGTGCCGAGGTTATTTAATGCAACTGACGGGAAAAGATCATCAGTATGTTTTGGGTCAATAGTAATACCTTTTGCTGTTGCATAAAAACACAAAACAGATCCTAAAACAAGAAACAATAAGTTCACAAAAACCAGAACCAGCGAGAAGCTTAGCATATTCTTTTTAGCTTCTCCGATATTTTTACAACTCAGGTTTTTCTGCATCATTTCCTGATCAAGGCCTGTCATTGCAATGGCAATTGCTGCACCACCCAAAAAGTTTTTCCAGAAATAATTAGGTGACTTAATATCGCTTACAAAAACTTTTGAGAAATCAGATTGAGTCACTTTAGTGAAGAGTTCCGTAAAAGATAAGCCAAGCTGATCAGATATTGTTACCACACTGAAAACAAGAGCTAGTAACATAAAGGTTGTTTGCAGGGTGTCCGTCCAAACAATGGTTTTTACGCCTCCTTCATAAGTATATAAAAGTATCAATAGGATAAATGTGCCTACAGTAACCCCGAACGGCACACCCATTCTGTCGAGCACGAATGTTTGCAATACGTTAACCACAATATACATCCTGAAGGAAGCGCCTATTACTCTTGAGATAATGAAGATTAACGACCCTGTCTTATAGGAAACATTGCCAAATCGCTGTTCCAGATAGGTATAGATAGAGGTAAGGTTAAGCTTATAATAAACGGGCATAAGAATCGTTCCAATAGCGGCATATCCAACCAGGTATCCGAAAACCACCTGTAAATAGGAAAACTGTGTGGTAAAAACAGCTCCCGGAACCGACATAAAAGTTACACCGGAGAGCGAGGCGCCGATCATTCCATAGGCCACAACATACCATCGGCTTGACTTATTACCAATAAAATAAGATTCATTATTTGCATTTCTGCTGGTAATCCACACAATAGCAAAAAGAAGCGCCGAATAGGCCAGTACAGTGATAAGAATAAGTGCCGGAGACATAGTTCTTTTTTAGTGTGGCAAACATAGCCAAATACTGTTAAGGACTAACGATCTGAAATTAACTGCAAATCCCTTCAGAAACGTATTTTTGCAGATCTTAAGATATTGAACCATTGATAACATATCCTACACCGCTGCTGGAAGAGGCAGTAAATGAGTTTGCCCGGCTGCCGGGAATTGGGCGGAAAAGTGCATTACGAATGGTTTTGCATTTATTAAGACAGTCGCCGGAAGAAGTGCAACGTTTTGGAGAAAGCCTGATTCGTTTGAGGAATAATATTACCTATTGCCGTCAATGCCACAATATATCGGATAAAGAAAACTGTTCTATCTGTTCCGATACCCGCCGTGACCATGAAGTAGTTTGTGTGGTGGAAGATATAAGGGATGTATTGGCAATAGAAAATACCAGTCAGTATAAAGGAATTTATCATGTGCTGGGTGGCATCATCAGCCCGATGGATGGAATGGGCCCTTCACAATTAAATATTGAAACACTGATTAAAAAAGCAGAAGCCGGTTCCATAAGAGAGGTAATTATGGCATTAAGCACCACTATGGAAGGAGACACCACGGTATTTTATATATATAAAAAGTTAAAACCTTTTAATGTAACCATAAGCACACTGGCGCGTGGAGTAGCTATTGGTAATGAGCTGGAATACGCCGATGAAATCACACTTGGGCGATCCATTATCAACAGAATACCTTATGAAAACAACCTGATTCGTTAGTTCTCCGTCTGCAGATATGAAGATCAGTATTATTATTGTTAACTACAACGTTCAGTATTTTCTGGAGCAATGTCTGCTTTCTGTATTGAATGCCTGCAAGGGTTTGGATGCAGAAGTTTTTGTTGTAGATAATAATTCTTCTGACGGCAGTGTGGCAATGGTGAAGGAAAAATTTCCATTGGTAATATTGATTGCTAATTCTGACAATAAAGGTTTTTCCGCAGCAAATAATCAAGCGATACGTTTAGCGAAGGGAGAATATATATTGCTTTTGAATCCGGATACTGTTGTGGAGGAAGATACTTTTCGTAAAACATGTCGTTTTATGGATGAGCATCCTGATGCAGGAGCGTTAGGAGTTCAGATGATTGATGGTAAAGGCAACTTCTTGCCTGAATCGAAAAGAGGATTGCCTGTGCCGTCTGTGGCATTTTATAAAATTTTCGGACTGTCAGCTCTTTTTCCAAAATCTAAAACATTTGGAAAGTACCATCTGGGTTTCCTTGATAAGAACGAAATACATAAGGTGGATGTATTATCAGGAGCCTTTATGTTATTAAGAAAATCGACAATAGATAAAACCGGATTATTGGATGAAGATTATTTTATGTACGGTGAGGATATCGACCTGAGTTATAGAATAACCAAAGCCGGATATTTTAATTACTATTATCCGGAGACACGCATTATTCATTATAAGGGAGAAAGCACTAAGAAGAGCAGCATCAATTACGTTTTTGTTTTTTATCGTGCAATGGCAATTTTTGCCGGTAAACATTTTGCAAGAGGCAATGCCCGGCTTTTTAATTTGCTTATTACACTGGCAATTTATTTACGCGCCAGTGCAGCAATTGTTAAGAGAATCGGCGATAAATTGTTGTTACCGTTATCGGATGCAGCGTTAATTTATACCGGAATGTACTTCCTGAAAAACTATTGGGAGTTTACTGTGAAAGATGTGCATTATCCTGCATTTTTTATGAATTCATTGGTGCCATTGTATATTTTAATCTGGCTCTTCTCGGCTTTTGTCAGCGGTGGATATGATCAACCTGTCAGATTATCAAAACTGGTACGTGGTATACTTTCCGGTGCTGTTGTGATATTAGTAATCTATGCATTACTGCCGGAGAGTTATCGTTTTTCACGTGCTCTCATCCTTTTGGGGACAGTATATTCATTTATTGCACTCTCAGGATATCGCCTTATACTGAATTTTATGGGACTGATTAAACTTTCTGGTTCTCAGAAGAAAAGATTAATGATAGTTGGTGATCAGGAAGAGACGCAAAGGATATTGTCGCTTTTACAGATGAGTGGAACAACTTCCAGTTTTATTGGGTATGTAAGTACAAAGAGTGAAAACAACCACGGGGCTTTAAAGGATTTTTATCTTGGAACTATAGATACACTGTCAGATATTGTATCCTTATATGAAGCCAATGAAGTGATTTTTTGCTCGCGCGAACTCACCTCACAACAAATCATTCAGCAGATGTTACAAACTAACAAGCTGGATGTGGAATATAAAATTGCTCCACCGGAGAGTTTGTATATTATTGGCAGCAATTCCATCAATGAGCAAGGCGCTTTATATTTTGTTGATCTGCATAGTATATCTCAGCCGGCAAGTAAAAGAAATAAGCGCATGCTGGATATTGCACTTGCAATAGTGTTGTTTTTATTTTCACCATTTTTAATCATCGTACAACAATACAAAGCAGGGTTTATGACTAACCTTCTGAATGTATTTATTGGAAAATATTCATGGGTTGGGTTAAGTAATACCGGCATTTCTTCACTTAAAAAGGGCGTCCTTTCACCGGCTGATAGTTATCAGGAAGAAATCAATTTAAATGTAAGGCAGCGGTTGGAAGCTCTGTATGCCAAAGAATATCGTCCGGAGAATGACCTTAGAATAATATTAAAGTCCGTAAAGTTGTTAGGTAGAAAGATGAACTAATTGGTTTTAGTATTCAGCGACTTCAGACGTATAGCTGTCAATGTCTGTTTTGTCTCCGCAGGAAAATCACCATTCATCATCCAGTCGTAATAGGAAGGTTCTTTTTTAAGTACGTCAGCTACCGTTCTGCCCTTATGCTTTCCGAAATTAAAAACTTCTTCCTTGTTTTCGTTATATACCATTCTGCCGGCTAGGTCTACCGTATTTTGCATATTGGTAAACTGATGCAAAAAGTCAACATCTTTTTTTAAATCCGTGTATTTCTCCAGTTGTGCTTCAAACACTTCAAAGGTTGCTATGATGTCAGCTTCTGCATTATGTGCATTCACCATTTCTTTATTGCAATAGAAACGATAAGCAGCAGCAAGTGTACGCTGTTCCATTTTATGGAAGATGTTCTGCACATCAACAAGCCTTCTGCTTCTCACATCAAAATCAACACCTGCGCGGATAAATTCATCAACCAGAAAAGGAACATCAAATTTATTACTGTTATATCCTGCCAGATCAGCATTGCCAATAAACTGAGCTAACTCTGCAGACAGTTCTTTAAAAGTAGGCTCAAAAGCGACATCCCTGTCGTATATGCCATGAATTTTTGAAGATGATTCAGGAATAAGACGTTCAGGGTTGACACGTTTTGTTTTTACCTGTTTACTTCCGTCAGGCATAAGTTTCAAAATACTAATCTCAACAATTCTGTCGGAACCAATGGTGATGCCAGTTGTTTCCAGATCAAAGAAAGCAAGCGGACGGGTAAGGTTTAATTGCATCATTTATATATATAGTTAATCGGCAGATAAGAATGGATATCTGTAATCAGTAGCAGGAACGAATGTTTCCTTAATGGTTCTTGGAGAAACCCAACGGAGCAGATTAATCATACTGCCCGCTTTATCATTGGTTCCTGAAGCACGTCCGCCACCAAAAGGTTGCTGGCCAACAACAGCACCGGTACATTTATCATTGATATAAAAATTACCTGC
>JANOBN010000292.1:0-3636 GCA_031411675.1 Bacteroidota bacterium
TAAATCTCACGCATGTCTTACGCAAATTAATTAACTTATCAGATCGGGTGGTACCATGCTTTACTTCAATTGTTGAGCATTTAATTCTTAAGGGATGAATTTCCTGCCTCATGAGGTGATTTTGCATATAAATTTTTTATCATTATTTCGTTTAGCCCGAGGGGTAATTGACCACCTTGAATTATCATCAATAACCTATCAGAAAAACAGGAATTATATAACAAACCCGTAGAATTTTGCAACAATTGGATTGCGAGTTAAAGCTTATCTTTAGTACACTTGCATTTCTTCAACAAATTAACTTAATTTTGTACCAACTACATGATTATTTCCATAATACCATGTTAAACACAGCCGCTTTATTTATTCCTGTTTTTTTATTAATTGTATTGGTGGAGTGGTATATAAGTTACCGAAAGCAAGATAAAAGATTTGTTTTTAAGAATACTGCCATGAATGTAACAATTGGCGCCATTGATCAATTGTGCTCTATCTTTTATTTTGCTTTATTATATATAGTGTTGCAATATGTTTATAATCATTTTCGTTTAATTGAAATTTCCAATTTATGGTATCAGTGGATTTTTGGTTATCTCGCAGTGGACTTTATTTCGTACTGGTATCATCGGTGTTCACATAGAATTAATTTCCTTTGGGCCGGTCATATCACGCATCATTCTTCAGAGCATTTTAATTTGTCAAATGGGTTTCGCACTTCTCCGTTTCAAGGACTTAACCGGATTATTTTCTGGGCAGCATTACCGGTTTTTGGTTTCTCACCTGTTATACTGGTGCTAATCTTGAAAATTTCCGGTATCTACGATTTCTTACAGCACACGCAATATGTGCCAAGAATCAGATGGCTTGAAAAGGTATTCATTACTCCCTCTATTCATCGGGCTCATCATGGAAAAAATGATATTTATATTGATAAGAATTATGGTTCTACATTTGTAATTTGGGATAAATTATTTGGAACATTTCAGGAAGAAACAGAGCCTGTACACTTCGGAATAAAAAGTAATTATTTCGACAATAATCCAATCAATGCAATTGGAAGCCATTACCTATATTTATGGAAAACAATAAATTCAACCACACAGGTAAAAGACAAACTTAAAGTGTTACTAATGCCACCGGAATGGAAAATGAATGATCAAGTAATCGAAATTAATGATAGAAAGGTTAAAAAAACAATCAGTTCTTCAACTTTTAAAAATGTTTTTGGATTGGTACTATTATTTTGTTCTGCAGGAATGATAACTTTATTGGTTTATTGGGATTTGCTTGCGAGCTGGGAACTGATTCTTCTCTCGGCCATTGGAATTGGCACTATGGTAGCAGCGACTGTTTATTTAAATCAAAATAATGTTTTAGATGCAAAATAACGTTTGATATCCCAAAACCGCTTAATTAAATTATTGATAACAATCATAAATTATACTCATTGTCCTCATAAAAGCTTAAGTCTGCTTTCTTGAATTTTGTCATACCAAAGATTCATAGAGGCAATAACAAAAAAAGTAATAAAACCATGAACAAAATTATTAAGCGCATAGGACTCTGGATGGATCATTCAGAAGCAATTCTAATTAATCCGGATGAAATAGATGGCAAGATGCATATTATCCGTGCTGATAAGAGCCATCATATCCGGCATGCAGGGCAATCCGCATCAGGAACCAAGCTCGGGAATTACCGCTCTACCAATAATGAATCACATATGCATAATAAGGAGCAGAATCATTTGCATGCCTATTATAAAGAGTTGGCAAGTACCGTTCATCCATATGATGAAATTCTGGTATTAGGACCCACTACAGCGCCACGGGAATTTCATAATTATCTGGAAAAGGAAAAAGAATTAAATGCTAAAAAAATGGAGGTTCTGCATTGTGATTATTTAACAGAAAATCAATTGCATGAACAGGTGCGAAATTATTTTCAGGTTAAGAGTTAATATACCTGATTAATTCGTAGAATGATGTTGAACAATAAAATTATTTGAGTTTTATTTTTGAAAACTAAAAAGCTTGTCCTTGAAAATTTTCTATAAGGAAGGACTTAATTTCATTATTTTACCATTCGGATATTCTTCTTTTAAAATTAAAACAAGATCATTATAAACATGGTCTGACTTGGCTTCTATTCTTATTAGTAAAACGCCATGATCTTCCATTACAAAATACACAATGCCATAATCAATTCCTGATTTGAAAAGATAACTCTCTTTGTACTTTTCTTTAATCTCCTCAAAATCTTTTTTTATTTCATATTCAAGAGTACTTTTAATTGCCATATCCCTTGTATACGTAATTGGTGCTGCTGCCAGTTTAATCATGCTGCTAAGTTACGCTAATTTTGCTGTTATTTTTCATTTTAATTTCTTTAAAAAAGGTAATAAACCTGTTAATAATAAAGGCTTCCGGGTTCTGTAACATGTTCATTACCCCTCTCATAAAGTATTGTTCACTGCTAAATGATTTTTTTTCAACAATAATAAAAGCAAATGCAAAGCAGGAATAAAAGTAATAAATGTCGTATTTCCGCTAAAAGCCGGTTGGTGATTATTGGAATACATACTGATTAAATCATTAAAAAGCTTTCTTATAAATGACTTGTATCACCATTTTGAAATGAGTTCAGTCATAACAATTTGTATGTTTTCTGCGTTGCTTTGTATGGTAATTTAATATTCTCTTAATATGAAAATCCTTTGTCCTACCGATATGTCAGACGCCGCAAACTACGGTGTAGAATATGCTGCTCATTTATGCAAAGCATTGAATGCTGAATTGAGCTTAATGTATGTTCAGAATATTGAATTGGAGGAAGGGGTTTCCTTATTTTCAGGAAGTCAGATTCCGGCTGTTAAAAAAGCCACAGAGAAGAGTAAGCGCCTGGAACAGGAATGCAATGATGTTTCCCTTAAGTTCAGCATTCCATGTAAGTATATTTCTGAATATTCTTTTTCTTCTTTTACCAATCAGGTAGCTCATGAATCACAGAAATATGATCTCATTGTTAGCGGAACAAACGGTACAGAAACGTTATATCAGTTCTATACAGGAAGTAACAGTTATAAGCTGGCGAAGAAAACGGATTGTCCGGTATTGATTGTACCGGATGGGTGCAATTATAAAGATATAAAAAAGGTGGTATTTGCTTCCGGCTCCGATTATATGGAACATATCCGGCTAAATCAATTAAAGGAGTTCATTAAGTCCTTTCGACCTGAACTGCATTTAATTCATATCAGTGATGAAGATGATGCAGTTAATCGTGAAGTGTATGCAGCTTACCGCACTGAAGCAGAAGAATTATTGAAAAATGATGGTCCTGCAAATTTTGAGCGGATTGTTGACAAGGATGAAGTACATGGTATCCTTAGCTATGTTAATAAGGAAAAAGCTGATTTATTGATTGTATGCATGGAGAAACACAATTCACTTTATCGTTTTTTTAATAGCGGATTCATTAAAAAAATTACGGCATATGATACCGGATTCCCAATACTGATAGTACATAATTAAACAATTATATTGTGTTGAAAAAGCGCTGACTGAAAATTCAAACTTACTTATCCAAACCAAAATGATAAAATATGAAATAAATTTCAAACAACCTGTGCCATCC
>JANOBN010000293.1:0-3741 GCA_031411675.1 Bacteroidota bacterium
ACCCGCCAACAGAAATATTAACAGGAGACCCAAAGTAACGATGCTCCAAACCCAACCAAATTCGTTTGAACGGGCTTTTCTGATTCTTAAAATAACGTGTGGGGTTCTTCACTTTTACAATTATGCAATCGGAAAAAATAATTTTATTATTATTTATTTCTTCCACATCCGACCAAAAGATGGTGCCTGCAGATACGAATCCGGAATTATCAATAATCCCCAATTTGTTTAGTATAAGTCCCGGCCGGCGATCACTTAATCGCTTTACTGCATAAGCAGCTATAAAGCCACTTGCAGAGGCAAACAGTAAAAGAAAAAAACTATTGAATATAAACGAAAATGATAACAAGGAGTCATTCTTTAACTCATCATATAAAGCAAAGCAACACTGATAAGTAATAAATAGCGCTACCAGCAAAATAAGAATATTCATTCTTTTTCTGGATCTGATCTCTATATCTTTCGGGGCTGCCATTTATCTATAAACTTTACTAAAATTGCCAGTTGAGGTCTTTACTCTGCCTTCTCTAAAGTAAGAACCATCGTTTTATCTCTAAAGGTAATCATGAGTTCCAGTGAACCATCCTTATTCAACATATAATGCATCGACTGCTGTTCGGCGGCTCTATCAGTAGCAGCATTAATGTAGATAATATGTTCCTCTTCCATGAAATTATAGGTAGCCACTTCATTTCTAGTAATCCCATTCATTACTTCCCGGTATATCCAATCCTTCTGGAAAATAAAATAGTAGTTTTCATACATTCTTGCCTTTGCAGTAAATACCTGTACCCCGGTTGCGCTATCAGGGTTGCCTGACAATGATTGTGCAAATTCAGGAGTAACACTTACTTGATGGGTTTTAAAATCATAGATCACCCCGTTATTAACAGTTACTACCTTCCACTTACCCGCAAAAGGTGCGGTTTGCTGAGCGGTTATCTGAAAACCTATTAATAAAAATAAAATGAGCAGGGTTCTTAATGCAGGCAAATTCATCTGACGAAAATAGTATTTTAATGAATGTATTTTGAGAAAGCACTTCCTAATTGGCACATCCGCCATCAAAATAATTAAGAAAGCAGGCTACCGGCTGTCCAGACAATATTTCAAAGTTCTGAAACAGGTACTATCAATTCTATTGTATCAGCGGTATTTGGAATAATAACCGGCATGCCTCCAAACACCCTTTCATTTATAATGATATCAAAACCTGTGAGGTAGAAATAATACTTGCCGGGCTTCAATCCCGAAATCCTTACATGATCTTCTCCTGCAATTCCGGTTAAAACTAAATCATATACTGAAGTACTATCTCCCGGAAATTGTTGCGTATTAAACTTAATAAATGCACTATCACTATAACCTGTAAGATTTATAATTGGCAATCCATGATGCCTTGGTTTAGCTACTATAAAATTACTTCCACCTGTGCCTGCATATATACACGATCCATCATCCACTTCAGCTAATGAGTCATAATTTATACAAAGTGTATCCATACAACCCTTTTTTCGGTATTGACAAGAGCCATCGTCACAATCCGCGTTTACATCATAATTAATAGCAGCAGGATCGGTGCAGCCATTGTGTTTTTTACAAGCGGTTACCAACAATAATCCAAAAAATAAAGTAAGGTAAAAAAACTTTTTCATATTCATTTGATTATCGAAATGTACCTTTATTGAAACGAGATAATAATTACCCTACCAATGAATCTGCTACTTAAACTAATTTCCTTTTTTAATGATATAAATAAGACTGGAATTTGCTTCAATATCACTTCTTCCTTTGAGCGTAGTTTGCAAACCAACCCATGTTGCTTTTACAGGATTTGAAGCCCCATTCTTATATTTTTCACTCAGCAGCGCAATATAAAACGGATCGAAAAAAAGTGATTTAATTTCCTGTACCAATAAGCCATGTTTCTTCATCAATTGTTCTATACTGCTTTTCGAAAAATGATATAGATGACGTGGTACATCATAAGCGGCCCAATGCTCTCCATATATTGTAGCATCATAGGATTCATAATTGGGCACTGCTATTACTAAAATACCATCATCGCTTAATATGCGTTCAAATTGTTTAATGGTATTGTTAAGGTCATGAATATGTTCCAGCACATGCCAGAGCGTTATCGAATTAAACCCGCCATCTTTAAAAGTGTTGAGTAAGGAAGGATCCTCTACCTCCAACTTATAATTTGTTATTGCCATCGATCTGGCTTCCGGATCAGGTTCTATTCCCTTTACATTCCATCCTTTCAACTGTGCATGATGTAAAAACTCGCCTGTGCCACAACCATAATCTAAAAGCGTTTTTGCACCCGGACTATATTTATCAAGCAGGTTCAATTTAGCATGAATAGCATTTTTGCGCGCCAGTTGATAAACACTATTGAAAAGTCCTTTTTTTGAATTCGTATGCGAGATATAATCTTCGGACTTATAATAAACGCCGATGTCAGGAGCCGCCGGACGCGGGTTAGTAAAAACGAAGCCACAGCTTGCACAAGCCTGCAATTTAAATCGCTCTTTAGATACGGTATAGTCGGTGCATTCCAGATAGTCCGTAAATCTGTTTGCGCCGCAGACCGGGCAGGAGGTTATTAATTCTGTCATAATTGAAGGTTGCAAAGGTAATTTTATTGTGGAAAAAGGAACAAAGGTTGTATTACGTGTTGGCCTTTCTACAAAGTTTTCATTCCGAGGTAATGTAGAATCTAAACGTCGGAAGAGTAGTACACTCCTTGCGACAAGATTATCCAGTATAAATTTGTAGAGGAACACCAACACTAACTTCAAAGTTCCATCTCCCCTTGTTTGTCATTCCGAGGTACGAGGAATCTATACGGCAGGTGGAATGTCCACTCTTAGCAGCAACATTCTCCGGAATGATTTTGCTAAGGTACAACATCACTCACCGCAAAGTTCCTTCTCCGCCAGTGGGCGGATCTGGATGACAATACGTGAGGGGAAACTCCATATCACCGGAATAAATTCCGGTGATAGTTGAATATAATCCTAACCAAAAAATCAATAAAAAATAAAAAGCCCCGTATTACGGGGCTAATGCAAGCAGTTAATGAAGGTTAAACTAATTTGTGAATTAAAATTTAATTAGCAATAATAATACCGTTTTAAATTCGGATTTTACAACCCAAGGTAACTTTTCAATAACAGACCTATATATCCCCGGAATTAATTCCGGCGATATATAGGTTGAATAATATTAATAATAAGTCAATCGAATTACATCAGCCAGATATTTGGCGAATCTTATTACCTGACGACTATAACCATATTCATTATCATACCAAACATACAACACCATGCTCTTTCCGTCTTTACTTACAATAGTTGCCGGGCTGTCTACAATGGATGCACAAGAATTACCAACCAAATCAGAAGAAACCAACTCATTATTTTGTGAATACTGAATCTGCTCTACCAATCCTCCTCGCATTGCTGCATCTCTTAATACTTCATTAACATCATCTTTTGAAATATCTTTTTTGGCAGTGAGATTAAGAATAGCCAGTGATACGTTTGGTGTAGGAACACGCACTGCATTACCCGTTAATTTTCCGGCAAGAGCAGGTATTACCTTTGCAACCGCTTTATCAGCACCTGTCTCGGTAATCACCATGTTTAAAGCAGCGCTGCGTCCACGGCGGTATTTCGGATGGTAGTTATCCAAGAGGTTCTGGTCGTTGGTGTAACTGTGTATGGTTTCTAT
>JANOBN010000294.1:0-6962 GCA_031411675.1 Bacteroidota bacterium
CGCGCCAAAGGCAGCATCGTAATAGGCAGCAGCACGTTGGCGGGCAGCAGCATATTCATCAAGATGACGCAGCTTTACCCGGAGAATTGCAGCTTGTATAGAGTCAAGACGTGAGTTAACACCAATTTCGTCATGATGATACTGTACGGTCTGACCATGATTACAAATAATCCGAAGTCTTGCCGCCATTTCATCATCATTGGTAAAAATGGCACCCCCATCGCCCATGCAACCTAAGTTTTTAGAGGGGAAAAAGGAGGTAGTACCCATAGTTCCAATAGTTCCTGCTTTGTAGGTCAATCCGTTTTTCATGGTGAAATCAGCCCCTATTGCCTGTGCAGTATCTTCAATTACATGAAGGTGATGCTCATTGGCTATTTCCATTATCTGCTGCATATCAGCACATTGGCCAAACAAATGAACCGGAACAATGCCCACCGTTTTTGGGGTAATGGCCCGCTCAATAGCAGCCGGATCAATAGAAAAGGTGTCAGGATCAACGTCAACAAGTACCGGTTTTAGCTTAAGAAGAGCTATAACTTCTGCTGTTGCAACATAAGTAAAACTGGCAGTAATTACTTCATCACCCGGCTTATAGTTCAGCGCCATCATAGCAATTTGAAGTGCATCTGTTCCATTCGCACAGGGAATCACATTTTTACAATCCAGATATTGCTCCAGTTCAGCACCAAATGCCTTCACCTCCGGACCGTTTATATACGCTGATGATAAAACCACCTCTTTGATGGCAGCATCAATTTCTGACTGAATCTTGGTGTACTGACCAATAAGGTCTACCATTTGCAATTTTTTTACTGCTTCCATATTATAAAGTTTTGCTGCTTAATTGTTAAAGCATTTATAGTTTTAAAGGCAAGGGCGAAGATAAAACTAATTTAGCCAGCTATTCAGTCTGTAAAACGGAAAAAATAGCAGGATTAAAATGATTATTTTCGCCGGGATGAAACAACTGATGCTTATTGCCGGCTTTCTCTTTTTAATGCCAAACACTTATGGGCAGGGCAGTGTACGCGATTCCTCCATTAGTATGTTGATGGTTCAACCCGGTTTTGCTTTTCAGTTTCCTATGGGTGATATGGCGGATCGCTTTGGGGTAAATAGCAGTGCATCCATGGATGTGAATTATAAATTTAAGTCCCGCTGGATGGCAGGGATTCAGGGTACCTTTATTTTTGGAAGCAAAGTAAAACAACCCAATCTTTTCTCCAATTTGCTGACATCACAAGGTCAGATAATTGCTACAGATGGAAAATACTCCGATATCAGGGTTTTCGAAAGAGGATATACCATTCTTCTAACCGGTGGACGTCTTTTCAACTTTAAAAAACCAAACCCTAACAGCGGTATCTCCGTTACAATTGGCGCAGGTTATATGCAGCATAAAATTAAAATTGAAGATAAACTCAATCTTACTCCAGCTCTCCAGGACGAGTATGTAAAAGGCTATGATCACCTTGCATCAGGATTGTGTTTTAGTCAGTCGGTAAGTTATATATATGTTGGGAACAGACGACTGGTTAATTTTTTTATTACGGGGGAAATATTGGAAGGATTTACAAAAGGCCGCAGGAGTTACGATTTTGATCTGGAAATTCCTGATACCGGAAAAAGAACAGATATTTTAGCAGGACTGCGATTAGGCTGGATATTGCCGCTTTACAATGTCGCACCTGATAAATATTATTATTATTGATGGAGACGCTTTATGCAATTGGTGTTGCCGGGTATGGTTTGTTGTTAAGAATTGCCGCACTTTTTAATCCGAAAGCTGCTGCATGGGTGAATGGCCGTAAACACTGGCAACAAAAGATTGCATCATCAATAGACACTTCGGGAAAACACATCTGGTTTCATTGTTCTTCATTGGGCGAATATGAGCAAGGAAGACCGGTAATGGAAAGACTGCGAATGGAATATCCGGAATATAAAATGGTGTTGACATTTTTCTCACCTTCCGGCTATGAGCAGAAAAAAAATGATCCGCTGGCAGATTATGTTTTTTATCTTCCGCTGGATGGATACCGAAACAGCAAAAAATTCTTAGAACTTGTCAATCCTTATTTTGCTGTTTTTGTTAAGTATGAATTCTGGCATTTTTATATAAAAGCATTAAAGGATAAAAAAATTCCATCATTCGTAATCTCTGCAATATTTCGTCCTTCTCAAATTTATTTTAAAAATTACGGTGTTTTTTTTTATCAGATATTGCAACGAATCACACATTTGTTTGTGCAAAATCAGGCATCTCTGGAATTACTCTATGACAACAAACTGACTAATGTTACAGTAAGTGGCGACACACGTTTTGATCGTGTTTACATGAATAGCCAAAAAGCAGTGAAGCTTGATAAAATAGCAGCTTTTAAAAATGATAAGCCTTTGTTTATTGCAGGAAGCACATGGCCTTCTGATGATAAAATATTACGGCAGTTAGTAATTGATTTTAAGGATCAGTTTAAGTTTATCATTGTTCCTCACGAAATTTCAAATATATCAGTGAACAGGGTACAAAGGATATTCCCTGTAAAATCGTTGCTTTATTCCGGCTTGATATCAGATCAGAATTCTTATGTTGATCCGGTATTAATTATTGATAATATTGGCATGCTTTCAACTCTTTACAGTTATGCGGATTACGCCTATATCGGCGGGGGATTTGGCGCCGGAATACATAATACACTGGAAGCAGCTGTTTATGGCCTTCCTCTATTTTTTGGTCCTAGCTATAAAAAATACAGCGAAGCTGTTCAATTGACTGCTATGCAAACTGCATTTCCGGTATCTTCTTATGATGAATTAAAAAAACAATTTGAAGTCCTTATTTCTAATTCCTCCTTAAAAGAACAAATACGGAATAAAAATCATGTTTATATGATTGCTTCAAGAGGAGCCACTGATGTAATTATTAATTATCTGAAAATGAATTATCCGGGTTGAAATAGTATCCCCCTCCTTTAAGTTTATTAATATTGCAACCACAATACCCTATACCTGTAAATTGAATTTATTTAATCTGAAAAATAACAAAAGATGAAAATCTGTAATAATATCCTTGAAGCAATTGGAAATACTCCATTAGTGAAGTTAAACAAAGTAACCGAAGGCGTTGCGGCAACGGTATTGGCTAAGGTAGAAACTTTTAATCCGGGCAACTCCATTAAAGACCGGATGGCAGTAAAAATGATTGAAGATGCAGAGAAAGCAGGCAAAATTAAGCCCGGAGGTACCATTATTGAAGGAACTTCCGGAAATACAGGAATGGGTCTGGCTATTGCGGCAATTGTAAAGGGGTATAAATGCATATTTACTACAACGGATAAACAATCAAAGGAAAAAGTAGATGCTTTGAAAGCATTTGGTGCTGAAGTAATTGTTTGTCCGACCAATGTTGAACCGGAAGATCCAAGATCATATTATTCAGTGGCTGCACGTCTCAACCGTGAAATCCCAAATTCATTTTATCCAAATCAGTATGATAACCTTTCCAACCGTTTGGCGCATTATGAACAAACCGGTCCGGAAATATGGGAGCAAACAGAAGGTAAAATAACACACCTGGTTGCAGGAGCAGGAACCGGTGGAACAATTACAGGAACAGGAAAATTTTTAAAAGAAAAAAATCCAAATATTAAAATCTGGGCAATTGATACTTATGGCTCTGCATTAAAGAAGTACCATGAAACAGGCCAACTCGATAAAAATGAAATTTATCCTTATGTAACAGAAGGTATTGGAGAAGATTTTATTCCACAGAACTACGATTTTAAAGTTATTGATCATTTTGAAAAAGTTACTGATAAAGATGCAGCAGTAATGACCCGCGACCTGGCAAGAAAAGAAGGAATCTGGGTGGGATATTCGGCTGGTTCTGCTTTAAGCGGCGTGTTACAATTGAAAGATCAATTAAAGAAGGATGATGTAGTGGTTGTTATTTTTCATGATCATGGGACACGGTACCTTGGTAAAATATTTAATGATCAGTGGATGCTGGAGAAAGGATACATCGATAAAAAGGGATTAACTGCAAAAGATCTGGTTGTAACCGGTAAAAATGGCGAGCTGGTTACTATTGATGTGAAAGCAACCGTTAATGAAGCACTGAAAAAAATTACCGATTTAAATTATTCAACATTACCGGTAACACGTGATCAAAGAATTGTTGGTGCTATTTCTGAAAATCATATATATGATGAGATTATCCGTAACCCGGATGCTAAAAATAAATCTGTTGAAAGTATAATGGCGAATGCTTTACCTTTTGTAGATGCTACCACCCCTTTAGATGTACTTTCAACTATGGTGAGTAATGATGAGGCTGCTGTTCTGGTGAAAGATTTTCAGCACGATAAAACTTATATCATTACTAAGTATGACATTGTGCAAATGCTGGCGAAATAAATTGTTAACCTCAATTTACTTTGAACCTTTCTCGTTTTTCATCCATTGATCAAACCGGCCGAAAGGTGGAATTTCCTGTTACCGTTAAAAGAATTGTAAGTGTTGTTCCTTCTCAAACGGAATTGCTTGCTCATCTTGGTTTGGAAGAGGAGGTTGTCGGGATCACAAAATTTTGTATTCATCCCGAAACATGGTTTCAGTATAAAAAGAGAGTAGGGGGGACAAAAAACCTTAATCTCAACATTATCAGAAGCCTGAAACCCGATTTAATTCTCGCCAATAAAGAGGAGAATACCAGGGAGCAACTCGAAGTACTCCAAAATGATTTCCCTGTTTGGATAAGTGATATTCAGAAACTGGAAGATGCCTTGTTGATGATTCAATCAGTTGGTGTGCTAACAGATAAGGAGCAAAATGCAATGTTATTAGTGCAAGAAATTAAAAACAGATTCGCAAACCTTCCACAATATGTTAACCTTAAAAAAGCAATATATTTTATCTGGCATCAGCCAATGATGATTGCAGGAGGTGATACTTTTATTAATGATATGATGAAGTATGCCGGATTTGATAATGCTGCACAAGAGCTTAAACGTTATCCGGTACTTACCCATGATGAGATTCTTGCAATGCAAGCTCAATATATATTGTTGTCATCCGAACCCTTTCCATATAAAGAGAAACATTTAAAGGAATATGCAGGATTATTTCCTGATGCAAAGATAATACCGGTAGACGGAGAGTATTTTTCATGGTATGGCAGCAGATTAAAAGAGGCCCCGGATTATTTCCTGAATTTGTTGCAATCTGTCAGAGAATAGGGTATTCTTTTAAGGTTCGCCTTGCTTTTCCTATTTTTGCTGGCCGTTAAACGCAGTATGAAGCTCACTTTTAGATTACTCTCCCTTGTTGTGCTTACCTTTTGTGCCACTATAGCTGGGGCACAAAAAGTAGGACTGGTATTAAGCGGAGGCGGAATGCGTGGTTTTGCTCATATTGGTGTGATCAGAGCCCTGGAAGAAAACCATATTCCCATC
Organism: Bacteroidota bacterium; assembly: GCA_031411675.1. Lineage (GTDB taxonomy): Bacteria > Bacteroidota > Bacteroidia > AKYH767-A > OLB10 > JANOXC01. The sequence goes on from JANOBN010000294.1 coordinate 5,457, forward strand.
GATTATATAACAGGAACCTCTTCAGGTGCTTTCGTTGGTGCAATGTACGCTGTAGGCTTTACACCTGACCAAATGGAACAATTGGTTACTTCCAGAGCATTTAAGCGACGTGTTCAGGGAAGATTTGATGACGATAATCTCTACTACTTCAAAAAAAATCCTGTTGATGCTTCCTGGGTAAATATTAAGTTTCTGGTAGATTCCGTTTTGCGTACGCAATTACCAAGTAATCTGGTTAATCCTGCTGAAATTGATTTTTCATTAACTGAGTATCTTGCCGCACCTGCCGCGCTGGCCGGTTATCAGTTTGATAGCCTGATGGTGCCCTTTCGTTGTGTTTCAACAGATATCACCAATAAAAAATCGGTAGTGTTCGGGAATGGCGATCTTGCTATGGCTGTCAGAGCCTCCATGGCATTCCCGTTTTATTTTTCTCCGGTTCTTTTATCCGAAAAAATATTATATGATGGCGGTATATATAATAATTTTCCGGTGGATGTGATGACGGAAGTATTTCATCCTGATGTGGTGATAGGTAGCAATGCTTCAGCCCTGCCTGATATTCCAATGGAAGGAAATTTTCTGACTCAGCTAAAAACAATGATTACGCAAACTACCATTTATCAGGTGCCAACAGAAAACGACTTTCTTATTGAACCTGATATTAAATACATCGGCTCATTCGATTTTGACTTGATTAAGGCAGCTATAGACTCCGGATACTCTACTACTCTTAGAAAAATTGATGCAATTCGAAAAGTGGTTGCTGACAGTGTTACTGTTGAAGCTCTTAATCTGAAACGACAAAAATTTAAGGAAGCAGTATTGCCTATTACTGTTGATCAGATATATATTCACGGTGTAAATGAAAGGCAGGCTTATTATGTACGTCATGTTTTAAATCCGACAAACAGTTGTATTTCAATTGTGGAATTGAAGAAGGCATTTTTCAAACTGACTGCTGATGATAATTTCCGGTATATGTTTCCTCATTTGCTTTTTAATCCTCAAACAAGTAATTATGATTTGCATCTGGATATTAAAAGAGAGAAAGCTTTGAGTGTAGACTTTGGCGGTAATTTCTCGTCAAGACCAATTAATACAGGATTTGTTGGTGTGCAGCGGAATATTTTGTCAAAACATAGTTATAAATTATTCGGTAATCTTTATTTTGGAAAGTTATATAGTTCTATTCAGGCTCGAATGCGTCTTGACATTCCCAAAAAGGTACCATTTTTTATTGAACCTTCTATAACATTGAATCAATGGGATTTCTATAAAAGCAGTAGTGCATTTTTTGAAGATGTGAAACCAAGTTTTCTGGTGCAGTACGACCGTTCATATGCAATTGAGGCAGGTATCCCTGTTAGAAGCAGAGGGCGCGCTGTTGCTGAAATTAATCAGTTCCGTATAAATAACCGCTACTACCAAACCAGAAATTTTACACTAAGTGATACTGCTGACCTTACCCGTTTTGATGGAGAATCATTTGCAATTTATTATGAA
>JANOBN010000295.1:0-5905 GCA_031411675.1 Bacteroidota bacterium
CCCGGAAAAATAAATCTGGTTATTTCTTATGTTGGATATACTCAACAGGTAATCAGAGAGGTTGTTGTTAAATCAACAGAAACTACTTTTTTAAATATTAAACTGGTAAGCAGCGTTAATGAATTAAAGGGCACAGATATCACTGCAAAAAAAATTACTCATACTGAAAATGCAGTACTGGCGGAAATGCGAAATGCCGAGCAAATAGTGAATGGCATCTCCTCTCAGCAAATTGCAAAAACACAAGATCGTTCTACTACAGATGTAATGCGAAGAATTCCCGGTGTCACTGTAATAGAAGATAAGTTTATTATGGTGCGGGGCTTAAGTGACCGGTATAATGTGGTGATGCTAAATGATGCAATTGCTCCAAGCATTGAGCCTGATAAAAAGGCATTTTCATTTGATCTTATACCTGCAGGATTGCTCGACAGAATTCTTATTTATAAAACCGGATCACCTGAACTGCCAGGTGAATTTGCAGGAGGAGCAATAAAAATATTTACCAGAAATATTCCTGACGAAGATTTAATTCAGGTTGGCTATTCTGCTTCATTCAGAACAGCTACTACGTTTAAAGACATCTATGAAGGACAAAATGGTTCTTTTGATAAATTTGGATTTGATGGCGGTGAGCGCGCATTACCATCGCGGTTTCCTACCAACTTAAATGGCTATTATGGTGAAGACCTTTCAGAAATCAGCAGATCATTACCTAATACCTGGGAACTAAATCAAAATAAGGCATTACCTGATCAAAGATTTAATTTTTTATTGGCAAGAGCGTTTAAAATCGGAAGCGTTAAAGCAGGTAATATTACCAATATCAGTTATAGCATTCTGAATGAATCCAGAGTAAGAACTTTGTCCAATTATAATGATTATAATGAAACATTAAAAAAATCTGAACCTATTTATAATTACACCGATACCCTTGGTTATAATAAAGTGAATGTTGGAATAATCAGTAATTGGTCATTTGTTTTTAATTCAAGAAATAAAATAGAGTTTTATAATTTATTTAATCAGTCCGGCGTGAATCAGACGCTTGTTCGGGAAGGACCAAATTATGAAGCCGGCAGTTATTTTAGAAATTATGCAATAAGATACAATCAAAGAGCATTTTATTCCGGGCAATTATCAGGAGAACATTTGTTTAATAATAATAATACTAAATTAAACTGGATTGCAAGCATTAATTCAGGATCAACTAAAGATCCCGATTTCCGCAGAGTTCAAACAAACAGAGCGATAGAAAATCCAAATGCTCCTTTTGCAATTGTACTTGGTTCATCAGCATCAATTGATCAGCTTGGACGGTTTTATTCTGAACTATATGAAAATACTTTTTCAGGAGGAGTTTCAGGAGAACATAAATTAACTTTTAAGAATTCATCCTTCAGTCCAAAGTTAAGAGCAGGCATTTCTTATGAGAGCAAGCATCGTGAATTTGATGCCAGATGGTTATCGTATATAAAATCTTTTAGCGATCAGTTTAATTATTCATTGTTAAATCAGCCTGTTGATGTTGCCCTGGCAAATATTAATATTAATCCTGTTACCGGTTTTAAATTGACAGAAGGAACTAACCCGTTTGATAGTTATACGAATTCAAGCGAACTACAGGCGTTTTATTTAGGCACAACAATTCCGGTTAGTGATAAAATTACTATTTCCGGAGGAGCGCGAATGGAAAATTACCTGATGACACAGAATACAAGAGACGAGTTGAAAAATCCTTTAGTAACTGAATTGTCTTCTTCATTTATTCTTCCTTCTGTAAACCTTTCTTATAATTTTAATGAAAAATCACTTCTTCGCGTAGCTTATTTTAAGTCGCTAAACCGACCTGAATTCAGAGAAATTGAACTTTATTCCTTTTTTGATTTTATAAGAAATGAAGTATTATTAGGAAACTCTGAATTAAAAACAGCAGATGTTCATAATGCAGATTTGCGATGGGAGTTTTATCCAACAACAGGAGAGTTAATTTCTGTTGGAGCATTTTATAAATTGTTTAATAACCCGATAGAAAAATATGCTTTATCAGGAGCAGGTGGAGGAACAAGAAGTTTTCGTTTTGATAATGCCGTTAGCTCACGCAGTATTGGTGCTGAGATAGAGATCCGTAAGTCAATGCAAACCTTGTTTTCAAACGAATTTTTGAAGAAACTTTCCCTTACTATGAATGCCTCCTATATTGTAAGTAATGTTGATCTTGGTGATAAGGCAGTATTTCAGGCAGAAAGTCGCCCGATGATGGGTCAATCACCATATATGGTTAATACCGGTATATTCTACAATGATTTCGATAAAAAATGGCAGTTTAACTTAATGTATAATGTAATTGGAAAAAGACTTTTTGCAATCGGAAGCGACCGGTCACAACCAGATATTTATGAAATGCCAAGAAACCTGTTTGATGTTTCTGTAAGTAAGGGAATCGGAGAGCATTTTGAAATTAAGGTTGGAATTAAAGATGTATTTAATAATTCATTTAAGTATATGCAGGATGTAGATGAAGATGGTGATTTTGACAATAATGATCAAACAATTGAATCCTATAAACCGGGAAGCTATTATACTTTGGGATTAACATACAGATATTAAGCACAGCTAATTTAATTTTCATTTGTATTCTTGATTAGATTTAGTTGTCACTAATAAATATAACGTAATGTTAAGGTCTTTAAAGAATTATAAGTATTCAAGTATTTTAATTTGATTGTATCCTTAACAATTATTTCAGCAGCAATTAACAATAACTTTAAGTTATAGTAATAATCTTGCATTCGGATAAACAAAAAATAAAACTAAAAAATGAAAATCTCAATTAGTAAACCATTTCATGGTTCAGTAAAAAAAATAGTTCATATGGTTGTTATGGCTATGGTTGTTTCAGCATCAATTTCATCATGTAAGAAAGATGATGAAGCTGCTCCGGCCCCAACGCCAACACCAACATCAGGTAAGCCTGTTGTTGAACTGGCAGGAAGTACAGCAACTAATAAGTTATTGGATGCTGATACCACTTATCTTATAAAGGGGTATTATTATGTTACATCGCCTGCTGTTCTTACTATTGAACCCGGTACGATAGTAAAAGGAGATAAGGCTTCAAAAGGAGCACTTATTATTACCAGAGGTGCAAAATTAATTGCAGATGGTACATTAGCTAAACCAATTATTTTTACTTCAAATGAACCGGCCGGTTCCAGATCATATGGTGATTGGGCTGGAATTATTGTTTGCGGTAAAGCACCGGTTAATCAGGGAATAGATGTGGCTTATGAAGGAGGTGCTGTTCCCGGGGCAACTTATGGTGGTACTGATGCTGCAGATAATTCCGGTATAATCCGTTATGTAAGAATTGAGTTTGCAGGTATCGCCATCAATACTAATCAGGAAGTGAATGGCTTAACACTTGGTGGTGTAGGTTCAGGAACAATCATTGAGAATGTTCAGGTTTCTTACAGTGGTGATGATTCATTCGAAATGTTTGGAGGAACTGTAAATCTTAAAAACATTATTGCATTCAGAGGATGGGATGATGATTTTGATACTGATTTCGGATACTCAGGAAATATTCAGTATGCTGTTGCATTACGTGATCCTAATAATGCAGATCAATCGGGTTCCAACGGTTTTGAATCTGACAACGATGCATCCGGTACTGCTGCTACACCATATACTTCTGCAAAGTTTTCTAACGTAAGTATATTCGGACCTTTAGTTACTGCATCTACTGTGATAAATGCAAATTATAAAAGAGGTGCTCATATCCGCAGAAACTCAAAACAGTCCATTTACAATTCTGTTATAGCAGGCTATCCAACAGCCGGTCTTTTTTTAGATGGAGCTCTGGTAGAGACAAACGTTTTAGCTAATGAGTTGCAGTTTAGAAATAATGTGGTTTCCGGTTGCGCTACACCTTTCACAATTGCAAACGGTTCAGGGGTTCTGGATATTACCACCTGGTTTAATAATAATGGAAATACTACTTATGTGGATAATACCTCACTTGATGTAACAGATCCTTTTTCTCTGACAAATCCAAATTTTCTTCCTAAAGGCACTTCTCCATTATTAACAGGTGCAGACTTCACAGGACTTACAGGCTTTGATGTAGTGAATTTCAAAGGGGCATTTGGTACAACTGACTGGACATCAGGCTGGTCGAACTTTAATCCACAAACTGCATCCTACTAAGGAAAACGTCAATATTTATTTTTTATAAACCGCTTCTCTAAATGAGGGGCGGTTTTTTTATTTGAACACTTAACATTAAATTAACATTGACATAACACTAGCCTAACAATTTCTTAACCTCTTTGCGGCTCAATATACCACGCATAAAATGAAAAAATTAATTATCGTATTCATCTTGCTATTCTTTGCCAGGCAAGTCACAAAAGCTCAGATTATTGAGGAGAATGTAGATACTACTCAAAGTACTCTGGCAAAACTTTACCAGGACAATGAAATTTTTAGAAGAATTAAAATCAATGGATATATCCAGGCTCAGTTTCAGTATGCTGATTCAGCGGGAGAAAAGTCATATGATGGCGGCGACTTTCCTGCCGGTGTTGACAAGCGTTTTGCAGTGAGAAGAGGACGTATCAGGTTTCAGTATGATGAACCTGTTAATTCGAAGGGTTTTTCTACATCACAATATGTGCTGCAATTTGATATAACGGAGAAGGGCCTGGTGATTAAAGATGCCTTTTTAAAAGTGACAGATCCCTGGACAGGATGGGCTTCCTTAACTTTTGGTGTTCAAAACAGGCCGTTTGGTTATGAAATTGTCTACTCTTCTAATCTGCGCGAATCTCCGGAAAGAGGCAGAATGTCGCAGATCATTTTTCCAAATGAGCGGGATTTGGGTGCCATGATAACCATTCAGGGTCCGAAAGCATCCAGATGGAACTGGATAAAACTGGATGCCGGAATGTTTAATGGTACCGGTGCGCCTGGCGTTGGAGCCAATACATCCGATTTTGACAAGTTTAAGGATTTCATTGGACGAATAGGGATCACCAGAAATAACCGTGCAGAAAATATCAGATATGGTTTCGGGGCATCATATTATGCAGGCGGTTTCCGTATTGATAGTGTTTCAGTTTATAGCTTCGGGAGAGACACAAGTGGAAAGGATGCATTTGTTTTGGATTCGAAGGCACTTGATAACTATAATGGCGGACTCATCGGTTCACGTAATCGTACATCAAAAAACATTGTAGGCGTTGATGCACAATTGAGCATTGACTGGCTACCGGGACTTACCACATTACGGGCAGAATATATTCAGGGAGAACAGCCTGCAACAGCTTCTACTTCGGCAAGTCCTTCTTCAGCGGTTACGTCTGATATATATAAAAGAAAGTTTAACGGTGCCTATTTTTACTTTTTGCAAAACATTCTTCAAACACCATTTCAGCTAATCGTTAAATACGACTTTTATGATCCGAATACAGATGTTGAAGGTGAGGCATTAGGTAAAGCAGTTTCACCGGGAGCTAAAGCTTTTGGCAGTACTGATGTAAAGTATGAAACATGGGGCTTAGGTCTTTCTTATCACTGGGATGCAAACATGAAAATACTGGCTTATTATGACAAAGTAACTAACGAAACCAGTGACAACCTTTCAGGATTCAAAGATGATATTCATGACAACGTATTTACTTTACGTTTTCAGGTTAAATTTTAATAATAACGAATTAAAAACTAAATTAAATGAATTAAGTGAGCATATGGGGATTACCCTATCCAATCTATCCTTATTAAAAACGGGTAAAACGCAGGGGGTTAAATATTCCACCCTAAATAAACTTTGCCGGGTGCTGGACTGCCAGCCCGCAGATTTGCTCGAATACAGGGCAATACCCGGCGAGGAGGATGAGGCTCA
>JANOBN010000296.1:0-1624 GCA_031411675.1 Bacteroidota bacterium
GTAGATTATTATATATATAATTCCATTTGTTAGTTTATAAATAAAAAAGGGTGACCAACCGGCCACCCTTTTTTTATTCAATTAATAGTTTTTATTCAATTAAAATTTTGCTAAACAAAGTTCCTTCCGGAAGAATTGTAGAAACAATATATATGCCTGCTTTAATTCCTTTAAAGTCAAATGACATAGAGTTGTTTCCTTCGAGTGCAGTTTTTTGTTCTTCTGCAACTATTCTGCCGGTAAGATCTACCACTCTTACAATAAGATTCTGTTCCGATATGCTGTTAAATTCCATTGTAAATTGTCCGTTATTAGGATTTGGATATACGTTAAATTCGGAAATGGTGCTTTCATCATAACGGAAGCTAGCACTGGTATTTACACTTAAGTTTCCACCACCAAGAACCTGCTTGATTGTTGTAGTAGAGTTCCAGTTGCTTGAATACCATAGTCCACCTAATCTATTCCAGATAGTTATTGCAATGCTATCAGTAGTGCCGGGAGATCCATTATCTGTCATTTTAACCTGCAAACTTCCATTTGCATCAACTGTGAAAGGAGCAAGAGGATCGGTAATATCAGTTAAGATAGCTTTGCCGTTAAACGTTGCTGTTCCGCCGGGTCCTGTTTTTTGTACAGACAAAGAAGTCATTTTATTAACTTTTATCTGATAAGTATGCAAAACACCACCTTCTGTTTTTCTGATGATGGAATTCATCTGGCCCTGGAGATTCGTTCCTCTTTTATTAAACTTTGCAGTGAAGCCAAAATTCTGTTTACTTCCAATGTCACCTGCTTTAATTCCTCCCGGTGATGATAATACCAGATAACCTCCTCCGGCAACAAAATCACTTACAGGTTTTGAAACAACAATAACAGTATTGTCTGCTGAATTATTTCTGATGTAATAACCTCCAATTATTATTCCTACTGTATATATTTTACTGGTGGCTGAACCAATATTTACATTCCAGTTATATGTTGCAACTGCAATTGTAGGATCAGAAGGATTTACTAATCCAAAAGGTACATTAGCTGCAATGATGGTGTTATTATCTCTGTCAATAAAGGAGATAGTAGCATTTCTCAAATCACCTGCGTTTGGATCATAATCAGGATCGCCTAAAACAGCAGTTATATCTTTGAAAGTGGCACTCAGGGTAATAATGGCATTTCCTGTATTAACACCTGTTGTTGAAACTGAACAGGCTCCGGTATAATAAGCGCGTGCATCTTCGGGGTTAATAGTTAATGGAGATGTTGCGTCATTAACTATGAAATTAGGATTTGTATTAAGGAAATGTGCAGTAACAATATGCACACCCGGAGCCATATTTCCTGTTGGTGCTGTACCAAATGGAACAGGCTCAAGTAGTGCAACATTTGGAACAGATACCTTCAAATCGAAACCATCAATAACTAGTAGATAGGTTCCCATATTCTGAGTGCCTATATATATAGTTACACTATCAGCTGCCTGCTCACCACAAATTACAGCATTGGCAAGTAAAACATCAATGGTAACTAAATCACTGTATTGTTGAGGATTTGGTGTTACAGTTACTGTACCGGTAGTTACTCTTGGTGTAACCGTTAAAGTAGCATCAGTGGTTGTGGCTGTTAA
>JANOBN010000297.1:0-8497 GCA_031411675.1 Bacteroidota bacterium
TTGAATGTTTCATATATATCAATATAATTTACAGCTGAAGGATTTGCAAAACCAAGCTCTATATATTCACGTTGATTATCCGGTGTTAATGACGACCAGCTATTAGCATTGTTACCATAAGTCGGATAGAAATCTGGTGCTCCCAGAATTTTTGCTGATGAGAATCCGAAAGGCGGTAAACTTGGTTGAGAACTTACTCTTACAACACTGTTGGCATATCGTCTGTTAACGAGTGTATCCGTGCTTAATGTAACCGATTGATAAGAACAGATTGGTGCCGGATTGCTTGAAGTAATAACAGGAACCGGAGCAGTATTAACCGCTATTGTTACAGGTGATGAATTAATGCTGCAAACATTTGCTGAATCTGTTACTGTAACATAATAGGTGGTAGTAGAAGAAATAGTTGTTGCAACAGGATTGTAAATTGTAGAAGAAGAAAGGAAATTTGAAGGATTCCACTGATAGGTTAAACCCGGTGTTAAAGGAGGAGTAAATGAATAAATTGTTCCATCACCCGGCCAAACAATATTTGAATTATTGGCTACGGTAGTACTAGCAGTATTAGCATTTGTTGTAACACTTATAAAGTTTGTTGCAGGATACCCCCCGAGACCAACTGATGCACCATCTTCAATAGATGACACTCCTGCACCATAACGTAATTCCACCAAGCCCGTTTTCTCATACATGACAACCTGATAATTTAAGATTGCAGGCGTATTTCCATTTGAATAATAGGTGGTCTTCCAATGTATAATAAGCATTCGGTTTCCGGTTATTCCCTGAAGTTCATAAGAAACACCACCATCCGATGCAGTCGTTTGATCTTCCCAGAATGGCATAATCTTAGGTTCGGAACCAACGCCGGTAATATTATTGTTATAATTGTTGGATACCTGTGCATTACCAAGACTCAGCAAACCATTACTGCTGGCAGAAAATTTTGTATAAGGAATTCCATTATAAAACATAGTAAATCCAATGTTTGCTGTTGCAGATGAGAAGTCATCCAATCCGGAACCCATCAATGAAACCGGAGAACTCATTGGCAATAATGCAGAACCATTGTTGGCAGCACTAAATGTATAATCAGTAACACTTCCCGATCTTACATCTACATTTAACTGAACGTTAGCCGGACTACATAAAGAGTCTAAATCACTAGTGACAATTATTGGAGGCAGATTCATAACCCTTCCAATTATCGGAACACGGTTACTTTCACAATTGGTTACTTTAATTACTTTCCAGTTATAGCAGTAATTGTAATTAGAAGAGCCATTAGAACTTCCTGTAATGGAAACGAGACCCGGCAAGGTATACGGATAACTTACACCTCCAGTATTTCGATACATATTTACACTACCACTTCCGGCTGCAAGTCGATAATTACTTCCGGCAGCGATATCAAAATTCAAAGGAATATTAACCGGTGAGTTGATCTGGAATGCTGATACCGAGTAAATAAATGATTTAATGAGTGTGTTATTATTATCTTTTAATTCAAGAATTACATTACCAACACCGCCAGGGTAAACCGTTACCTGTTGAAGTCTAAAATCTGAAAGCGCATCAAAAGTGAGATAATAACCCGGTGCTTGAATACCGCCCGTACCAATCTGGTTACTTACCGGCCCGACAAATAAAGACGCTCCAACATAACTGGTTCTGTGATTCACTACATAAAATGTATCAGACTCAGTAGTTGTAATGTTAAACGTTGTTCCTGTATTAATAATGGTAGAGGAAGAAGGTGAAGCATACCATAACAATGAATCGGTGCCGGATGCGAATAATGTAATTGGTCCGGGTCCGCATCTGCTTACTGTTGGTGCAGATGGATCAGCCATTGACGGAGAGACAGTAACTACTGCTGCTGTTGCAGCCGGACTAATACAACCACCTGAAGAAAGAGAAACAAGAGTATAACTTGTAGTTACCGGTGGATTAACATTGAAGACATACGTATTTGAATTAACGTTATTAATAATATGGTCAGTTCCATCATTATAAGTAAAATTGAATGGTGGTATGCCGGTAAAACTTACTGTTAAATTAACAGGAGTGGGTGAGCAACTAAAGGAAGAGCCTGTAATTGATGCTGTAAAAAGATATCCTTCATCAATTATTGCATTACAATTATCATCAATCTGATTACAAAAATTTTCAATTGCTCCCGGATATACTGTTGCTAAAAGATCGTTACAATCCGTATTGTTGGCAGCATAACCATAAGGTGGTACAGAAGTACACCATGTGGCTGTTGTTTGTGATCCAAATCCGTCATGATCATTATCCACATACCAGTAAACAGGTAAATGAATTAACGGATCATTGTCGTTGCAGTCATTGTTATTTAATGAACATCCCAATGGAGGAACAGGAGCACAAACGAAAGTATCCTTAACAGAGCCAAATCCATCCTGATCATAATCAACATAATATAAATGTGCTGTAATTGATAATGAATCATTGTCGTTGCAATCGGCATTATTTACAGAGTAGCCATAAGGAGGTGTTGGTTCACATAAATAAATGGCCGGACCTGAACCATAGGTATCATGATCAGCATCCACAAAATATGCCTGATTAATATTAACAAACGGATCAGTATCGTCACAATCACCCGGAGTTAATATATAATTTAAAGGTGCGCAGAAACCAACTATACTATCTGTTTTGCTACCGTATTTATCACCGTCAACATCTGCATACCAAGTTCTGGAAACACCACCAACCCAATTAGAAGAATTACCGGACAGGCTGAAGTTGTTCAGCGTAGCATGCTTAAGTTGCGTATTTGCATTTGCAATAAAAATTGCAGTGCCGCTTATATCATTAACTTTAGTAATAGTGCTATTATTACCACCTGCTACACCCACATCAAAACGATAATACAATGCAAGATTTGTTTGAGGCATAGTAACATCGCCTTTTATATTTGCCACAATCTGACTTGCGGAAAGTGCAGCGTCCCAAATTCTGAATTCATCAATTGCTCCGTTTAACGTTCTGGACAATGATCCATCCCAGCTTCCTAATCTGCCCGCCTGGCTGGAAATTGTTCCGGCTGAAGAGTACGTACCGGTTTTGACCAATACACCGTTGAGATAGCATTTTACATTGGATGAAGATCCTGAGTAAACTATAGCAATGTGGCTCCATACTCCATCAGGAATATTTACCAGATTCTGATCGGCAGGAATGCTGTTTGCAAGAGAGAAATATAAATCATTATTTACAAACTGCAATTGAAAATCACCGGCAGTAAACCCGTTAGTAGTATAAATTGCTTTGATTCCGGAAGAAGGATTTTTCTTAATCCATCCTTCAATAGTAATATTATTTGTAAGAAATCCCGGATTTGGCACATCCACATAGTCATTAACACCATCAAAAATTAAACTATTATTTTCATTGATCTGGCCATTACAATTATTATCACCGGCATCACACAAATTTTCCCATGTATAAGAATTGAAAGCTGAATTACCATCAGCACAATCGCCATTATTGCCCACATAATTGCCCGGTGAACAGAAGCTGGTAGTAGAAGAAGCAGGATTACCGGAAAGATCGTTATCCAAATCACTATACAATGCCGGAATAACGGCTGTACCTATTACCCAGTTAGAAGTAGTTCCTGTGAATCCAAAATTATTGAGCGTGCCTGTATGGAGATTACCGGTAACATCAGGTAATAAGGTTGGAGCGATGAACTGGTTCTGATCGAATTTATAATAGGCCGCCAATCCGGTTTGTGGAGGTGTTAATCCATAAGTAATAGCGGATTCAATTTGTGTTGATGTGCGTGCCACTCTCCAGATTCGTACTTCATCTAAAACTCCCTTAAATAATTGACCACCTCCGGTAGGTTTACCTCCAATTACCAGATTAGCAGTAGAAGAGAATAATGTGCCGGAAAAAGATGCCGTTCCTGCCGGCACTCCATTTATATAGAATGAAACGAGTGTGCCATTCCATGATACTGCAACGTGTTGCCATATTCCGGCTGTTAAAGTTGACGAACTGCTTAAGCTAATAATTGTTGATCCGTTTGTTGTTAAATCAACTGTAATACTTCCGGTTGATGAAATTCCCATCTGATAGGAAGCATTTGATCCGGAAGGAGACTTGCTTAAAATTTGCATAGTAGTATTCACTACGGTTGGTCTCACCCATGCCTCCATTGTAAATTCAGTTGATAATGCAAGCAGTGCTTTATTAGCAACAACAACAGAATCATTGACACCATCAAAATCCAAAGCATTATTTTCATCAATACCACCGGTACAGTTATCATTAATTCCATTACAGCTTATTTCAAATGCTCCGGGGAAAGCACTTGCTGCATTATCATTGCAATCGCCGGCTACTGCTGCATAATTTGCAGGAATACAAAAACCTGTTTGAGCACCGGATGTTGATGCATAAAATCCATCAGCATCAGCATCAGGATAAAGTGTTAATGAAACTCCGCTTGACCAATTAGAAGTTGTGCCTGACAAAGCAAATGTTTGCATTGCTGCATGCCTGTTATTACCGCTAACATCCATCAGGGTATCATTTCCGGCATTTGAAGCATTAGCAATGCCCTGGTTAAAGGTATAGTATGCTTGCAATCCGGTTTTAGGCATTACTAATTCATGACCTAATTCCGCCAGTATTTGCGATTTTGAACGGGCCACGTTCCAAATGCGTACTTCATCAAGCTTTCCGTTCATATATAGACCAGCTGTAGGCAAATATCTGCCTAAGTTTATTACGCCAGTACCAGTATATGCCGAAGCAGTATAGTCACTTTTTACCAAAACACCATCTTTATATATAAAACGATTATTGCCATTTACAATAGATGCATCATAAACACATGACCAAAGATGCCATAAAGTATCGTTGAATGAATATATTAAATCGTTCCCCCAAAATCCAAAAATGAAATTATTATTATCAAGGTACCCAATTTGCAAATTTCCGTTTGTTACTTGAGTGCCTTGCGAGAATATATAACTTGTTGTTACTACTGTTGGTCGTTTCGCATAAAACTCTACTGTAAAAGAAGTGCTATTTAATGTAATTGTTGTGCCGGTCGTAGATAAATAATCAGAAACTCCATCAAGTACTAAGCTATTATTTTCATCAGTTAGTCCATTACAATTATCATCTAATCCATTACAACGTGTTTCTACAAGGTTAATTGGAGTAGCTAATGGATTATTGTCATTGCAATCCTGATTATTACCAATAACATAAGCCAGACCATTGCAGAAACTAGTAGTTGAATTTGCAGCATTGCCATAAGTATCCTGATCTAAATCCGCGTATAAAGTCGGAAGTGTACCTGTTCCGGTTACCCAATTTGAAGTGCTATTACCGGAAGTCTGAGCGAATGTATTTAAAGTACCCTTCAGGTTATTACCACTAACATCATTAACATATGTGATGGCTCTGTTATCTCCGGATGCAATACCCTGATTAAAGTTATAGTATGCCATTAATCCTGCTTGTGGCAGTGAAAGAAAATTAGTCATACTCTGTTCAATTTGCTTTTGTGTTCTTCCGGTCTTCCAGATTCTTACCTCATCTATAACACCATTGAAGTATTGAATTCCTGTACCATCACGACCTAAATTTAATGCATTCGTGCTTGGGAATATGGTACCGGCATAAGCATAGGTTCCGGAATTCAATCCATTAATATAAAGTTTTACAAATCCGGAATCCAAAGTTACTGCTACATGCTGCCACACTCCAGCTGTTAATGAAGCAATACTTACAAATGCAGAATTGGATGTGCCATTGGTACTTAAATCAATACGCAGTTTAGCCAGTGAAGATACACTCATCTTGTATGAAAAATTTGGTGAAGAAGCGTACTTACTAATAATCTGCATATCCTGATTCACTACGCCAGGTTTAATCCATGCTTCCAGTGTAATTTTATTTCCAAGGTTTAGCGATGTATCATTTGGTATACTAACATAATCTGATGAACCATCAAACGCTAATGCATTATTCTCATCAGCCGCGCCGGAACAGTTTTCATCTATATTGTTACAATTGATTTCATTGGCAAGCGGATTAATAG
Source organism: Bacteroidota bacterium (assembly GCA_031411675.1). Classification (GTDB taxonomy): domain Bacteria; phylum Bacteroidota; class Bacteroidia; order AKYH767-A; family OLB10; genus JANOXC01. The sequence goes on from JANOBN010000297.1 coordinate 6,092, forward strand.
TTGCATTATTATCATTACAATCGCCACTCACTCCAATAAAATTACCGGAATTACAAAAACTGGTTGTAGTTACTAAAGCATTACCTGAAAAATCACCATCCAGATCCTGATACAAAGCAGGTAAGGTATTGGTACCGGTTGTGAAATTTGAGAGAGAATCATTAAGTGCCTTACTGAAATTAGTAAGGGTGCCATGATAATTATTTCCGGATAAATCAGTAACAGTATTGATGGCAGTATTATTTCCATTTACGGTTCCCTGATTAAAATTATAATATGCTACCAATCCGGATTGAGGAAAGGCTATAGCATTAGTCATACCTGAAGCAATTTGTGCAGAGGAACGTGCATAATTCCAGATGCGGATATCATCCATTTTACCTTTGGTATGAGTAAATGCATCTGAACGGCTTCCCATTTGAAAGGCACTTGTTCCATTTCCATTTGAGGGTGTAACTGTTGCTGGCCCTGTAACATCCAATACTCCATTAATATATATACTCATGGAGCTATTTGTTTGATTATATACACAAGCCAGGTGATACCAGGTATTAGGCAACAATACCTTAGCTGACTCAATAGTATTATTAGTAGTGCCAGTGCCTGTTAAAAATCGGATATTCCCTGTATTTGGAATATTATATATATCAAAAGGAGCAGGTTGGTTATTCTGTGTCTTCGATGCCAGCGCAATGGTATGTCCATTTTGAGCCGGAAGAGTGGTAAAAGAAGATGCATTGACCCAGCCTTCTACCGTAAAGCCTAATGACGGATTTAGCGTAAGCGTATTACTTATAACATAATCATTGGTACCGTCAAAAGCAAGACTATTATTTTCATCAATAACAGTATTACAGTTTTCGTCTGTCAGATTACAATTAAATTCATTTGCACCCGGGTTAATCGTAGCATTATTGTCATTACAATCACCTGAAACGGCAACATATCCTGAAGTATTACAATTAGTGAAAATAGTTGTATTTGTATTCCCATAACCATCACCGTCTATATCACGGTACAAGGTACGTTTTGCACCATCTACCCAGTTTGATGTTGACCCGCTTAAAGCAAAATTACTCAGGCTGTTGGTAACAGTTGTATTGGCAACATTAACTATAGTGTTTATGCCGGTATTGGCAGCTCCTGCAGTTCCATTATCAAATTTATAATAAGAGAGCAGGTTTGGTGTTGATGGAGCTAATTCCCCATACATGGCATTTTGAATTTCTGACTGTGTTCGTACCACATTCCATATTCTTACTTCATCCAGCTGGCCGTTAAAGAAATTAACGCCGGTTTGGATGCTTCCAAACCGTATGGATGAAGGGCTAAATCTTGCTCCAGAAGAAACACCGGTTAATATGGAGGCTTCCTGAATTCCGTTTATATATAATCTCATTGCTCCTCCACTATTCCAGGTAACAGCAACATGTATCCAGCTTCCAGTATTTACAGATGTTGCTGATTGAATTGTTACATCAGGTGTTCCGGTGCCAAATGCCAGCTTATTGTTTAACAAGGAGGTTCCAAAATCAGCTGTACCTCCTGCAACTTCGGCATCCACAATTCCATTTCCTTGAAACCATGCTGTTCCACCATTTCCAGGCTGAGTAGTCTTCATCCAGTATTCAATAGTAAATGCTGTTGCTGATGAAAGTACGTTGGAAGTATTTATAAAATCATTACTACCGTCAAAACTCAAACTATTATTTTCATCAATACGTCCATCGCAGTTATCATCAACGCCATTGCAGTTTAATTCATAAGGGTATCCGATTACTAAAGCATTATTATCATTGCAATCCTGATTATTTCCAATATAAACTGATCCATTACAAAAACTGGTAGTACTTACATTAGGATTACCAAAGAAATCTCCATCCAGATCCTGATAAAGTGTTGGAATTGTTATTACGCCTGAAGTCCAGTTTGAAGTTGTATTACCACTTGACAATGCAAAATTCGTTAATGTGCCATTGTTCGTACCATTAACCACATTTATCAAAGTTGTTAACCCTGTATTAGCACCATTTGGTGTACCTGTATCAAATTTAAAATACCGCAATAAACCTGATTGATTTGCAGAAATACCATTGGTCATCCCGCCAACTATCTGCGTTTGACTTCTTGCTACATTCCAAACACGGAACTCATCAATTAATCCTTTATAAAACATGGCGTTTTGTGTTGACCATGCTCCCAACGCTCCCACATTAGTTCCGGAAGAAAGATTTCGTATTACAGGATCATTAAAAGTTGCATCTAAAATTCCATTAATATATAAAGATAAAGTAGTACCATTTCTTACGAATGCAACATGACTCCACACACTATCAGATAGGGGCTTCGTTCCATTATATACCGTATAAAAAGAATTGCTGGTTGCCAATTCAATTCCGATTTTTT
>JANOBN010000298.1:0-5141 GCA_031411675.1 Bacteroidota bacterium
TAACCAATAACCAATAACTAATAACCAATAACTAATTTAGCGCCGATGTTCAAAAAAACCTGGTTCCAGATTGGCCGCTATTGGCTGTTCATGAAAGGCCTTTTTGTGAAGCCGGAAAAGTTTAAGGTGTACCGCCGGCAGGTAATGCATGAGCTAAACTCCATTGGAGTGGGAGCGATGGGCATTGTAGTGCTCACTTCCGTCTTTATGGGTGCGGTGATAACCATTCAAAGTGTTTATAATCTGGTAAATCCGCTGGTGCAGTTATACGTAGTAGGTATTGTTGCCCGCGACTCCATTATTATTGAATTTTCCCCCACCATCATCATGCTGGTCCTTGCAGGAAAGGTAGGTTCCGGTATTGCTTCCGAAATAGGTACTATGCGCGTTACCGAACAAATAGATGCGCTTGAAATAATGGGAATAAACTCTTCCGGTTATTTAACCGTTCCTAAAATTGTTGCGGCCATGATCATTTGCCCTTTCGTAGTTATGATCTCCATGTTTGCAGGTATTGCAGGCGGATGGGTAGCAGGCGAATTGTCAGGTGTTATACCAACTGCTGATTATATAAAAGGAATACAGGATCAATTCATTCCCTTCAACATTACTTTTGCAATGATAAAAACGGTGGTTTTTGCCTACATCATTACCAGTGTTTCTGCTTACCATGGTTTTTATACCGAAGGCGGTGCATTAGAAGTAGGACAAAGCAGTACCAATGCTGTTGTAATGAGTAGCATATTAATTTTGATTTTCGATTTTATTCTCACCTTATTGATACTGGCATGATTGAGATTAGAAATATATCTAAACATTTTGGCGAGAAGCAGGTTCTGGAAGATGTTAGTTGCGTTTTTGAAAAAGGAAAAGTAAATCTTATTATCGGGCAAAGTGGTTCCGGTAAAACGGTATTGATGAAATGTGCCATTGGATTATTTGAAGTAGATAAAGGCTCCGTATTTTTTGATGGCAGAAATTTTAGTGATATGTCGTTTGTAGAAAGAAAACCCATACGCCAGGAAATAGGAATGGTATTTCAGGGAGGTGCATTGTTTGATTCATTATCGGTAGAACAGAATGTGATGTTTCCCTTAAACATGTTCACCACCGAATCTTATAAAACAAAACTGGAACGCGTAAATTTTTGTTTGAACAGAGTAAATCTGCCTAATGTAAACAAACTCTTTCCCTCCGAAATAAGTGGCGGTATGAAAAAAAGAGTGGCCATTGCAAGAGCCATTTCTATGAATCCCAAATATCTTTTTTGCGATGAGCCCAATTCAGGACTGGACCCACAAACGAGTATTGTAATTGATAATCTCATTAAAGAAATTACTGATGAATTTCAAACTACTACGGTAATAAATACGCATGATATGAATTCCGTTACGGAGATCGGCGAGAAAATCGTTTATATATATAAAGGCCGTAAATGGTGGGAAGGCAATTATGATGAGCTGAAATCAGCAGATAATAAGGAGTTGAATGATTTTGTTTTTGCCACGAAGGTGATGCAGCAAATGAAAGCCACGCTTTAGTAATTCTTATTGCAAAGAAAAAATTACTCCGGCACTTCCTGATTTGCAATGCTGAATAGCCAGGTCAACAAATAGATGGCACCAAACAGTACTACAAATAATACCGGAACAATTAATACTAATGAACCTATTGTCCACCACGAAAACACAGGTGATGAAATTTTAAATGCCAGTTTAACAAGAAATAGCATAAACGAAAGCATAAATGCAATTTCTAACGGCTTAAACAAGAAGGTACGAAGTGATCGACTCTTCATAGTAATGGTTTTTCAAAGGTTAAACGAAAAAAAATGTAATTTGTTGGGTTTTGTATGTATTTATAAAACAGTGTGTAGCTGCTTTACCTGACAAAAGTAGGGTAGTTTTTAGAATTAATTATACATAATTTGTAATTTTTTTAATATGATTTTGTTAATTAAAGAAAACGTAATACTTTTTAATCATGCACAAATATACCGGTAAACTGAAACTTTTCCCCGTCAAAAAGGCCTTTGTCACTCAGTTTTAGCTGCGGGATCACCAGCAAAGCCATAAAGGAAAGCGACATATACGGCGCCCTTAAACGGCTTCCCATTTTTTTAACCAATGCATCGGCTTTGGCATAAGAATGTCCTGTTGTAACGGCATCCTGATCGCTGATCAGGCCTGCTATGGGTAAAGGCACGGAGAATTGCTCCGAATCACTAATTGCACTTAACCCTCCTTTGTTTTCAATAATGAGGTTCACTGCATTAGCCATTAACTGATCATCAGTACCCGCAACAATAATATTATGAGAATCGTGCGCCACACTGGAGGCAAAGGCCCCGGCTATGACCCCGGTATTCTTAATAAATCCTATTGCCGGTGCTGCATCTGAATAACGATTCACTACTGCCAGTTTCAAAATATCCGTTTCAGGACTTGCAATCACTTTGCCCCCCTCAATTTTTGCGTTTGCAATATGGGTGCGGGTAACCAGCTGACCTTCTATCACTTCAATAACACGAATTTCTTTAGCCTCCGCCTTTATTTCAAAATCCTGCGCTTTCTTAAAGCCGGTGTTAAAATTATTAATGATGCGATGTTTTTTTGCCGGAAGATGACAAATACCGGCTTCCATTAAGGTTGCTCCATTAATGACGGTTCTTTGCACCCGGAAATCTTTCAGATTGTCTACTACAATAAAATCGGCAGGATCACCTTTTTGCAATAAACCCACATTCATGGAATAATGCTCCACAGGATTTTTGGTAGCACATTGTATCACCTTCATAACATCATGCCCGGCAGCAACTGCACGCTTCACATGCTCATTGATGTGCCCCTGCAACAACTCATCAGGATGCTTATCATCACAGCAAAACATGCACTTATCAGCATATTGGGAAAGCAATGGAACCAAAGCTTCAAAATTGCGTGCCGCCGATCCTTCCCTGATCAATATCTTCATGCCACAAGCAAGCTTATCCAGTGCTTCTTCTATTGTAAAGCATTCATGATCAGTAGTAATTCCGGCTTCAGCATATAGGCGGGCCTGATCCCCTCTCAAACCCGGCGCATGACCATCTACCGGTTTTCGGTATTTTTTGGCCAGCGCAATTTTTTCCAGCACTTCCGTATCACCAAATAAAACTCCCGGGTAATTCATCATCTCACTCAGGTAAAAAATATCATCCCTCTTAAGCAACTCTTCTAGTGCTTTTGGGTCTAAAACAGCGCCGGCCGTTTCAAAAGAGGTAGCCGGGACGCAGGATGGGGCACCGAAATGAAATTTAAGCCCTGCATTTTTTGCATTTTCGAGCATATAAAACACCCCTTCCAACCCACATACATTGGCAATTTCATGAGGGTCGCTTATAGTGGCAACAGTACCATGAGTCAGCGCAATCCGGGCAAATTCATATGGAGTGAGCATGGAACTCTCAATATGGATATGAGCATCTATAAAACCGGGCATAATAAAATGCGGATAGATATGATCATCCGGTATTATTTCCGATATTATCCCCTCCTCAATTCTGATGGTGGCCCCTGTAATCCGTCCGCCGATTACATCTACAAGCATTCCTTTAAGCTCTTCCAAATCGCTTTTTTTGGTAAAAATAATTTTTTTTTGCCTTTTAGATATTTGTATACCTTTGCCTTATTGTTCACAACTATTAATTATTTATTAAATGAAAACAGGAAAAGTAAAATTCTTCAATGACTCTAAAGGCTTCGGATTTATTGTCGAAGATGATTCAAACAACGAGATCTTTGTACATCACAGCGGATTAATTGACAAGGTAAAGGAAAACGATGCCGTTACTTATGAGCTGATCGAAGGCAAAAAAGGTCAAAATGCAGTTAACGTGAAAAGAATGCAGTAACAAATTGAATTTTTCACACGGCTAACAGTAAACACTCCGTTCCTTAACCGGGACGGAGTTTTTTTTTGTACAAAAATGGATTGCACTATCACACTTTTATATATTTGTTTCAATGGCTGTAAATTATACTGATACCCCGATTGAATATCTGAAAGGTGTTGGTCCGCAACGTGCAGAAATATTAAAGAAGGAGTTAGGCATTTTTACGTTTAATGATTTGCTGCATTATTTTCCTTTTCGATATGTAGATCGTTCTAGATTTTATTCTATAAAGGAAGCAACGGAAGATCTGCAATATATTCAAATCAAAGGCGCCATAAAGCAAATTACTTCTCATGGTGATAAGCGTGCAACACGGCTTACTGCATTATTTGCTGATGATTCCGGAACTATTGAATTGGTCTGGTTTCAAAGTATAAAATGGATGCGCGATAAGCTTCGTGCCGGAACAAAATACATTGTATTCGGTAAGCCTACGTCTTTTAGCGGTAAACTAAATATTGTGCATCCGGAAATAGAAGAGTTAACAGATGAAACGATTAAAAATCTGGGTGGCTTACAGGGAGCTTATTCTACAACAGAGCTATCAAAAATAAAAGGAGTTGACAGCAAAGCAATTGTTCGTTTACAGAAAACATTAATTGCAGGATTGCCGAAATATTTGCCGGAAACATTATCTGCAAAAATTATTGCCGGCGATCAGTTAATGCCCCTTCATGATGCATTGGTAAATATCCATCTTCCGTCCGATAGTGCTTTATTACAAAAAGCGCAATATCGTTTGAAGTTTGAAGAGCTGTTTTTTCTTCAGTTGAAATTGCTCATCAGTAAGCAAATACGAATGGAGAAACACCGTGGTGTTCGATTTGAAAAGATCGGAGATTATTTCAATGATTTTTATCATCATCACCTGCCATTTGAACTTACCGATGCACAAAAAAGAGTGCTGAAAGAAATTCGGTTCGATTGCGGATCAGGTAATCAGATGAATCGCTTGTTGCAGGGTGATGTAGGTAGTGGTAAAACGATCGTTGCATTACTGGCAATGTTTATAGCTATTGATAATGGTTTTCAATGCTGCCTGATGGCGCCAACAGAAATTTTATCGCAGCAACATTTTGCTACCATCAGCCGTATGGTTAAGGATCTGCCTGTACAAGTACACATTCTTACAGGGTCTACTCCCGCTAAGGATCGCAGGGTGATACACAAGGGCCTTATGGAAGGCTTTATTCAGATTTTAATTGGT
>JANOBN010000299.1:0-25269 GCA_031411675.1 Bacteroidota bacterium
CAACTCAATCAAATCTGAAACTGTCAACTTAAACCATTCCCCCCTAACCCTTTTCTTAAAATACTTTCTATGCAAATCTAATTCAGTTTTTTTGTCTGCCTCAATAAACATCAATAATATATTATCTGGGTCTTGCCCTTGAAGTGTTTTTTCCCTTTTCAAAGGGGTTTTACTTCTGCCAATTTTAAAATACTTATTGTTGTTATTGAACAATAAATACACATAATTCTTTCCGTCTTCTATTTGTAACTTATCGTCCCATCCAATTAAAGCCTGATAAAACTCTTTTGCCTCTAAATAAGGTATAATTTCAATATGGTATGGTGAAATAATTTCAGGCTCAGGATCATTTGTCAAAGTCTTCATGTAATCAAGTTCTCTATTACTAATAGTTTGAACTCCTTTTGATTCCAATCCCGTCCTGTATTGATATAAATATGAATTGTAAACATGCACCGGTTCCAAATGTGCAAATTCCAAAGAGAGGTGATAACAATATGACATTATATGACTATAAAAATCCTTTTGCCTATGATGCAACTCTAGTCGATACCCTGCCTTTTCAAGACCTCCACTTAAATAAAAAAAATGAAAACTCATCGAATCAGGATCACCCATTGTACAAAACAAATGCTTCTTTATTCCTATAAAAACATTATTTATTTCCGGGCTAAACATAGCTAATTCCTTTATATCGTTATAATCTAAAGGATTCAAATAATTCTGAAAATCAGTTTGATCAAACATATATGATTTCAGAGACCATTAATTGATAAAATTCGATTCCACTATTGCAATTTCCTCATTCGTTAATCCATAAAGCTGATAAACTAATTCATTTATTTGAGTTTCGCAATGTTCAATTTTATTTTCAATTTGATTTACCTTATATTCTAGGGCGGTTTGATTTCTATCAAGATTAAGCTCAATAAGTAAGTCAACTAATTTTGTTAATTTCTTATTGCTTTCTTGGTTAATTTTCTTAGGAATAGGAAATTGCAAAATATCTCTTATCATAATTTGCGGAAATGTATCTTCACTGCTAACCTGAAACTTCTTTCTAAAATACCAGCCTATAAGAATAGAGTTTAATATAGCTAATAGAGTTTTATATGAATATTCAATATTTGTTATTTTCATTACAAACAACAACGTATTACAATAAGTTGTTCCCTCTACGTAGTTTGCAATTAATGTTTTTCCTGTAATTTTTCTTATTAAAATCTTTTCACCTTCAAAATTATCTTGTATTCGTGGAGCGGCAAGCCAAGTACCATATTTAATCCAGTTATTGTTTGACCATAAATTTTGGTAGCGTCCAATATGTTTCCCATCATAAAAAGGCTTCCAATCCTTACCTTTAGAAATACTTGAAGTAAAAGGCTTGGAATCTCTAATTTCTTCAGTTTGTGGAGGCTGCCCTTTTCCAACCTCATAGACCTTAACTCCCGAAAACATTTCTGCAATTCTGCTTAGTGATATTGCATCTGCCTTTAACTTATGAATCAAATTTTGCTCAATTGAATCACTCTGCAAGTTAAAGGTTAGTAAATCATACCATTCCTTAGAAGACACTTTAAAAGTACGAGTAGGATTTACAATTCTATTAATTGGCACCTTTTTATTGAAGTATTGTACTAATATATCCGTTTCATGAAATGGTTTACTTACAAGGCTCTTTGTAGTGAAAATCAAAATTGTGTCAACCGTTGCACCTACAAATACATTTGAAGGTAGACTAACAATTTCATTTATCTCAGATAGCCTCAATATGTACTTTCTAATTGGCTCCGTAAATCCAAGATTCAAAATGGTATCAGGTATAATAAGTCCCAGAATACCATTTTTTAATAATAGGTTTAATCCCATTTCTAAAAACAAAACATAACTTTCTCCACGAAAGACTGAAACATTGTACTTACTCTTGAAGTAACTTATTTCGCTATCAACAAACAATGCACCGTAAGGCGGATTTCCAATAACACAATCAAAGCCCCCTTGTTTAAAAACTTCCGGAAATGCCCTTTTCCAACTAAACGGTTTTATTTTCTTATCCTCTCCAAAGTCCAATTGATTTTCATAAAAGTCAACATCAACTAAACTGTTACCGTCCTTTATGTTGTTGTCAAGTGTAGGCAAAACCCTTTCATGAAACAAGGTTGCCTGTGTTGCTATGCTGGCAGCCGTTTCTCCTTCCATGCACTTGAGTAATAAACTAAGTTTGGTCACCTCCACTGCATTCACGTCAATATCAACCCCGAAAATATTGTTCAGTAAGATTTTCTTTTTCTCATTGGTGGTTAATCTGCCATCCGGTGTTATCGGGTTTTCCTTTCCTTTTTTCTTAACCTGTTGCTGATTGTAATAATCTTTATGGTAATCCAATAAGAACTGATAAGCGCCCAGTAAGAAGCTGCCACTACCACAAGCCGGGTCGACAATTTTTATTTTTTCAATCTGTTGTGGTGTCTTTCCCTCAATTAGTTTTCCTACTGTAATTTTAACAATATACTCAACTATATACTGTGGAGTATAGTAAACCCCTCCGGCTTTTCTTACTTCTGGTTTTTCTTCAATCTTAATCCGGTGCCCGGTATCAACTTTAATTTGCTTTCCTAAAAATTGTTCATAAGCACTCCCTAAAATTTCAACTGCTAAAACAGAAAACTCATAAGGACTATCAGGATAGTAAAGTTCTTTTATAATGTTTTTGATAACCTTATTATCAACTTTCAGGTCTTTAGAGTATTGATCTTTTTTAAAATCAAATAACCCTGAATTATACTTTTCATCTGCCAATTGAAACAAATGGAAAAGGTTTTTATAATAGTCGCCTTGTTGTAATGATTGCTTTAAATTGCCGTAAGGCTCAATTTGCCTGTCTTCTGCTATCCTTAGAAAAATAATCCTATCTATAATCTGTTGAACTACATAATTGATTTCATCCTCATCAAGTTGTTTGTTATTAATGCAAATACTTGTTGCCAGATACGTCCTCCACGTATCCAATGAATTTAAAAACTCCTTATCAACTGTTGCTGTTCCCTTTTTATGGGTATCACTTACAACAAATTTATCAAAGCTGCCTTTAAGAACTTTCTCTTTGGAAAAGGTGTCCCAGATAAAATCAAACTCCTTTACATAATCAGTAAAAGTGATATACTTAATCCGGGCTGTGGAGGCTTTATCTGTTGCTAATGGCTTCTTGGTGCAATCGTATATTGCAAACTCTTCAAAGTCAGTTATGATACTAATAGGAAGTTTTGCACTCCATCCATAACGTCTGATCTGATAGGCAGGTGGTATTTCATCTTTAACCACAATACTGGGTTTCTTAGCCTCCACAAAAAATAACCGTTTGCCGCCTGCCAGCTTAAAAGAATAATCAGGTGCTTTCAACTTATCACCAACCTTTACCCGGTCTTCATGGATCACCTCCCTGTATGCTTCAGCATTCCCCTGTTCATTGTCTATGTCCCATCCTAAAGCCTTAAAAAACGGGTCTATAAAATCCCTTCTTGTTTGTGTTTCGTTATAACTTGATTTCCGGTAACTGTCAATCTGTTCCTCAAACCTTTCAACTAAGGCTGTTATCTTCTGTAATGCTGCTTCTTTGTTGCTCATAAGGTGGTAAGGTCTCCTAAAAGTCCGAACCCCAAATATAGCCTAATTCCTAAAAGATAACGCTTTCAATTGCTATTCTAAAAGGTTTTGCATTTCATAAAATTTATCACGTAACTTTGAGTTATGGAACTAAATCGGGAGGCAATAATTAAAAAGGTCGAGGCAAAACAAGACCTCAATTACGAGGAATCTATGTATTATTTTCAGGAAGTTGTCGGATTAAATAAACACGATGCTCAGGCACTATCTGAAAGAAAAAAATCGCTTTACGGAAAAGCAATAATCACAGACGTTACTTAATAATCCAGCTATTGGCAATCATGACCTTCAAAAGATGCGTATTCAAAGATAGTTTTAGAAATTACCTTTCAGCTCAAAGAATCATTAATGCAATGCTTTAAAATATGCCTTACCCATTCATCTGGGGTATAATTTGTAAGAGGCAATTCTGACACTTCATCTAACCAATCCGCTTTTTCCATTGAATAAGAATATTTAGTAAAATCAGTTACCAACGTAGCCGGGAACACTTGTTTACTTGACTTACCAGTAAGATCAAAGCCAAAGCGGTCAAATATTCTCTTACCCTGCATAGCTTCAATAATTGTATAAAGTGATTTTATATATAACGTCCTTTCCTTTTGCTGGGTGCTTTTGTTTTTTACATCAGGTTCAGTAAATATCTTAGTGCTATACTTTACCACTTCAATTAAGCATTTTTCAAGGTTGGTAATTTTTACATTTAACTGAGCTACCTTATGAGTCCATCTCGTTTTCGATTTCTTTATCAATGGCCTTAATAACCATTCATTAACTAAAATATCCCCTGTTTCCTTATCAGGAACTATTAAGTGAAAGTGAGGGTTGTAAGTTCTTGCTATTGGATTAAAATTGCATTCCAACGAACGAATGCCCATCAACTTTTTTCCTTTCCCCCTTTGATTTCGCTTTTTGTGTTTATTAACCGACTTATGAAATCCATGAAGTACATTTTCAATTAGTTTTTCTAGTTGTTTGGCAGGAACTGTTTTACACGTTAAGGTTACAAAATGCGGCTCCGGCCACGTTATTATTTCATCAAAATATCTATTGATTATTTCGGCTTTGCGTATTGAGGAACAAACTGTACAAAAACGATTCTTACAGTACTTGCCGTACATCTTACCCTCAGCAACATTTACTTTATTCAGACAATGGTAAGTATTCCAGAATTTTTGTTCTAGTTGCTTATTGCCTCTTGCTTTGGCAATTTCGGCCAACTTGATAGCAATTAGTTGGCTTATATGCTTTCTTTTTGCCCGGCTTTTTACTCTGTCAGTATTTGACAAATCCACTCCCAAACCATTCACTATTGTGGTTGTTGTTGTCCCACTTTGTGCTAATGTATCAAGAGGGCTCCCTGTCAAAGTTGCCTTTTGGCTTTTTCTCATAATCAGAGTGCCTTATCTTTTATGTAGTTATTTGCGGCCTCTTCTATTTCTGAAACATTCTTTTTGCGGCCATCCTTCAGGTATTGCATTAAGTCAGCCTTTGAAAAATAGCAACGCTTGGAGCGCTTCATAACCGGAATTGCGCCCTTTGAGATCAGGCCGTAAATTGTCGGAACAGAAAGAGAAAGGAATTTAGCTGCATCATTAACGGTTAGCAGTTCATCATCATTAGCTTGCGATGATGGCATAGTAATCAAATTACCAAGCGCACTTTTGACAGCCGTTTGAATTAGAATATTCAATTGCTCGCTGTCTAATTGTAATATAATCATCCTTTGAATTTTTTCCAAAGGTTTGGCAATAGCTAAAAAATGACTATATACTCAATATTGAGTCTATGATGTTTAGGTTACTATTTAACAATATAATGCTTGTTTTGAGTAATACTTTTCATCTCTTCAAAAACCTTAAGGTTGGCTTCTAGGCTAGCATTATTAAGCGCTTGCGATAAATCTACTTCGTATTTAGATAAATCAATGCCTAAAAATTCACCTGCACGCTGCATGAAAAGCTCTTTACTTGGAACTTGACCACTTTTTAATTCTATAAGTTTTAATTCATAAAGTGCATTTAAAATGCGGATAACATCAACCTTTGCACCTTTTTTTGATGACACTTGAAAGGTTTTACTTGCCTCTCCACAATCGAGCTTAGAACAATCAATATAATAACAAATTGCCTGATCAGTCATTTCAAAGGCTTGCTTGTATCTGGCTAATCTTACTCGCATTTCACTCTCGGAAAGTTGATCCCTATAATAGGTGTATCCGGAATTATATGTAGGGTCTAATTCATTTTCAAGTGATTGAATTGTTCCTTTATAGCAACTCCTACTTGCGTAAAGAAACTCTAATTTATCAATCTTGGTTTTACAGGTAGTTAACTTATGCTTTATATATTCATTTGCCAAATCTAAATCCTGATTAAGAAGATCACAAACCCAAACATTTTCATCATCAAAATTTTCATGATTTAATATAGGCTTGCTTGTTCTAAAAACATTTAAAATAAATCCATCTAAGGTATCCATTGATTAAGGGTTTTATATTTCCAATTTAATTTTATTAGCTGCCACTCTTTTTGACTGATCAACAATCTTTGCATAAACCTGAGTTGTGTGGAGGTCTCTATGTCCAAGCATTTTGGAAACTGTATAAATATCGGTTCCGCTACTTAATTGCAAGGTTGCAAAAGTATGTCTGAAACAATGAAACGTTATTGTTTTAGGTATCCCTGCTCTCATTACCCATTGTTGTATTTTCATATTTTGCCATGCACTATAAAGCAGTGAAGGAAAAATTCTTTCATCTGGTTTTCCTCTTTCTCCCAAGAGTCCAGCAGCCTGTTCAGATATTGGTAATGTCTCGACTCCTTTTGTTTTCTTCTGAGTAAATCTAATTGAATATTCTGCTTTCTCCATTACTATTTCCCTCCACAATAACTTTTCTATATCACTATATCTTAAACCAGTCAATGCAGAAAATAAAGCTGCTCTTTTAAGAACTGGCAAATCACAGTCTGTTTGAGCAAGTAGATTCAATTCATCAGCAGTTAAATATTCTCTTTGTGTATCTTCTTTAGAAATCCTCTGTATTCTTCCTGAAATATTCTCCTTTAGAAAATTCGCTTCGTATGCCTTTTTTAATGCTGTTCCAAAGATCGTGAAATACCCTCTTGCAGAGTTATTAGTTAACTTACTCTTTGTAGCTCTAAAAGTATTAGTGCTTTGGAGGTGTAACCGGAAACGGTTGCAAAATTCATCGTTAAGCTCATCAAATGAGCAATTGCCATTTGTGAACTTGTACAGGTAATTATAAACGCTAATCCAGTTATTCTTGTCGCCCTTACCTCCTGCTTTATGTTCGTCTGCCAATTCTTTGAAGAAATGCAAAAAATCCTTTGGAGTGTTCCTTTTCATAAAACCATAATCCCCGGCTTGCAACTCCAATTGGCGCTTTGCCCTTATATTCTCCGCTAAAGCCTGAGTTTCCTTGTTATGTTGCTTATCAAATGGGTTCTTAGGCTTATCCATAAGGTAGAGTTTCAGAAATTCCCGTCGGGTTGGCTTTCCGGTCTCAGGGTGGAGGATAGGAGGGTAAAAGTCAAGAAACAAACTGTGACGGTCACCCGTCATTTTCTTTAATCTCAATTTTACTTTCATAAGTCGTTTTTTGTACCTCGATAGGCTAAATACCTAAAAAGGGTACAGCAAAGGTACAAAAAGGTACAAAACAAACCAGTACTATCACAAAGTAACCTCCACGACTGAACATAAAAAAACCCTCCTTTTCAGAGGGTAATTACAGGAATGGTACTATTTTCTTATTTTCTCTTTAATGACTCTTCAGTTTATCCTTAAACACTTTCTTAAACTTATCCAGCTTTGGCTCTATCACCATGGAACAATAAGGTTGATTTTTATTGTTGACGTAGTAATCCTGATGATATTTTTCTGCACTGAAGAATTTGGTATAAGGACTAATTTCTGTTACCACAGGAGCATTAAATGAACCTGATTTATTCAACTCCTCTTTATAATGTTCAGCAAGTTGTTTTTGCTCTTCATTATGATAAAATATCACGGAACGATATTGTGTTCCTACATCAGCACCCTGTCTGTTTAAAGTAGTTGGATCATGTACTGTCCAGAAAACCTCCAGTAAATCCTTAAATGAAATTACAGCAGGGTCATATATAATCTGACAAACCTCTGCATGACCTGTTGCGCCGGAACATACCTGTTCATAGGATGGATTATCTCTCGGCCCGCCTGAAAAACCGGATGTCACTTTAATTACTCCTTCCAGCTGCTGGTAAACAGCTTCTACACACCAGAAACATCCGGCGCCAAAGGTGGCGGTATCAGTATCACTGCTCATAATTTTATCTTCTTTTGGTTTTAAGTTTGAACTAATAGGCTTTGATGGTTCTCCGCAAGCTGTTAATGCAATAAGAAAGCATCCATAAAATAATCGATTAGAAAGTTTCATATTATATTTTTTACAAAGTACGCGATTATTATTGCTACGGATTGCAATCCAGCCGACAAAAGTCTGATAAAATTTTAATTAGCGCAGTAATGTAAATTGTCCCTTAAAGGAAAAATCTTTATTCAACCTGTCAGTTACTTTTAATTCGTAAACATAACCACCATTAGGTGCAATTGAACCATCCCTGCCATTACCATTCCATCCTATTGCAGGATTATCTGAGAAGAAAATACGCTCACCCCATCGGTTAAAGATACTGACCTGATAAGAATTTACATCTAAATTGGTTGGAAGTCCTCCCGGGAAAATATCGTTTTTACCATCACCGTTTGGAGTGAATGCGGAAGGAATAAACAAAGGAGCAATAGTTACTTCTTTGATTTCTTTGTCTTCACAATTCGCAGGATTAAATGCGGTTAAAGAAACTTTATAATATCCCGGTTCGCGATAATCATGCGTTGGGTTTACTTCGGTTGATCCGCTTCTATCCCCAAAATCCCACAAGTATCGAACAGCACCGGTACTTTTATTTATGAAAGTGATTGGTCCGGCAAATACATTTTCAATATTGTTTTCCATTATAAACTTTGCAACGGGATCAGGATAACGAACCACTTCAATTTCATTACTATCAGAGGATGCACATCCGTAAGGACTTGTAATTGCAAGTGTCACATTATAAGTACCGTTGACGGTATACCAATGTATAGGCGATATCTGATTTGATGTAGCACTATCGCCGAACGTCCATGCGAAAGTGGATCCATTATCATAAACAGAATAATTGCGGAAACGAATTTTAAATGCATCACATTCTGAACTGCTGTCAGCAACGAATGATATTACCGGATACTCGTGAACAGTTACAGCAACAGGTGTAGATACTGCAACACAACCATTAATATTGGTTATTGCAACAGTAATGATTGCTGAATTGCTCACAGTAACCGAAGGTCCTGTGGTTCCGTCAGACCACGTGTAATTTAATCCCGGTGTTAATGCAGTAATAGTTACACTTCCTCCTCTGCAAAATGATGTCACTCCCGAAACGGCAGTGGTTGCTTCAGCAGGAAGGTTTGTAATAATTACAGAACCGGAAGATGCTACACATCCTGCTGTATCTGTTACATCAACAGTATAACTTCCGCCGGTTGATGTGAGTAGTTGTTGTGTGGTAGCACCATTCGACCAGCTATATGATGCACCAAAGTTTGCAGTAAGGTTGGCTTGTTGTCCCGGACATAAATCTGTTGGACCGGCAACATTAATAGATGCTGAGGCAATGCTAACTATAACGGTTACAGGAGCTGATTCAGCAACACATCCTAATGCATTCGTTACGGTAACGGTATAATTTCCGTTTGCAGATGCATTGAAGGTAGATGCAGTACTTCCGTCTGACCAAACGTAGGTTGAACCGGGATCATTATTTGCTGCTAACACAACACTGGTATTCGGGCAAATTACTAAACTGCTTTGTGGTGTAATGGATGCAACAGGAACACTAAGTGTTGTATTTACAACGATTGAAGTGTCCTTGCATCCGTTAATATCTGTAAGAATAAAAGAATAGGAATTATTATCATCCACCCAAATGGAAGATCCTGTTTGGCCGTTCGACCATTGCACGGAAACCGTATTTGCTGAGGTATTATTCAACTGGATGCTATCACCTGAACAGAAAATACTATCTATTGAAGGGCTTATAACAGCAAATGCTTCATTTACTACAATTGCTACATTATCAGTAGCAGGACAACCATAGGCATCAGCAACTGTTACGCTGTAAACACCTGCATTGCCAACTGTAATACTGTTTGATGTTGTACCGTCAGACCATAAATAAGATGATCCTGCATTGGACGATAAAGTTACCTGATCGCCTTTACAAAAAGTGGCAGGACCGGAAGTTGTAATATTTGCTATTGGGGTACTTTCACTTACGCTGATAGAAGCCGATAAAGAACAATTATCAGCATTCGTTACTGTAACAGTATAGGTTCCGGGATTTGAAATAATAATATTTTGAGATGCAGAACCGGTTGACCAGTTATAACTGCTTCCTGTATTGGCAATTAATTCAAGTGAAGAGTCAGGACAAAATACTAATATACCTGTTGAAGTAATAATAGATGCTGTTGGAGTGCTTTGTGTAATTACCACAGGAACAGATGAAGCAACACATCCGTTTGCATCAGTAATAGTTACTGCATATACACCGGGACCGGTTGTTATTGATGATGTGGTTGCATTATTACTCCATATATAAGAAACGGCAGTTGATGCCTGTAATGTAATTTGTTCTAACGGACAAAGTACAGGATCGGTACTTAAATTTACATTTACGACAGCCGAGTTGGTTTGTGTTTGTAAAACATTGGATATTGCACTACAACCATCAGCATCGGTAACAATTACTGATACTGTTGTTGCCTGATACAATGTTATGCCGGCTACACCACCTGTTTGGCCTGTACTCCAGGAATAATTTGCAAACCCTGCAGTTGCAGAAATAACTGCACTATCTCCTAAACAAAAACTTAGCGGATCATTATTAATTATTGTTACCTGTGGATCATTTACCGTAACATCCACATCTGTTGTGGCTTTACATCCATCAGCATTGGTAACTGTAACAGTATATGTATTGGATGTTCCCGGCACAAATGAAAAAGAAGATGCTGTAGCACCTGTTGACCAATTATAGGAAACACCTCCCGATGCTGTTAACGTTAGATTATTTCCTTTACAAATAGTGGTATCAACAGAAGGAGAAACAATTGTTGCTGCCGGAATACTCATATATATATTTACAGGCGAAGAAGCTGCAACACATGTATTTAAATTTGTAACGGTAACGATATAAGAGCCTGCAGCATTGACCCAGATATTCTGAGAAGATTTACCATTACTCCATAAATAACTGCTTCCCGCATTGGCTGATAACTGAATGCTGTCACCGGGACATAAAATTGAATCTGACAGCGCTGCAATGGACGCTGATGCGGAGTTCACCGTAACATTTACATTTGATGTTGCTGTACATCCAAGTGCATCACTAACAGTAACAGTATAATTTCCTGAAGTAGAGGCATTAATTCCCGCCGTTGTTGCACCACCATTCCAGTTATAACCTGAAAAACCTGCTGATGCTGTTAAAGTAACGTTTGATCCCTGACAGAATGTTAAAGGGCCGCTTGCTGCAATAGCAACAACCGGATTATTTACAACCACTGCTGTTGGAAGAGAGCTGGCTGCACATCCACCATTATAGACTGTTACAACATAATTATTTGTTGATGTAGCTGAGATACTTGCAGTAGTGGCACCATTGGACCATAAATAAGATGTTCCGGGATTAGCATTTAAAGTAACGGAACCACCGGCACAGAAATTTGTTGCACTTGCCGGAGTAATAACTGCCGCTGCTGAACCTGAATATACGGTAACAGAATATGAGGTAGAATCACATTTGCCATATATATCTGTTACGGTAAGCGTATAGTTTCCTATTTCACTATAGTCAACCCATATACTGGATGTTGTTTCACCATTCGACCATAAATAGGCACTGCCGGGAAAGGTAGAAAATAACTGAACACTGTCACCGGCACATAATGTCATAGAACCTAATGTATCAATTTGAGCGATTGGGTTACCGGCAAGAACTACATACGTATAACTAACATTGAAACATCCGTTTGCCGGATTCATGGTTACAAACTGATAACCTCCCGGTTGTGTTATATTAATAGTTTGTGTGGTTCCCTGTGCCCCCCAATTATAAGAAGTGGCATTGGGAGCAATAAGTTGTATTGTTTGACCCGGGCAAATTACTGAACTATCTACACCAATGGAGGCAACCGTATCATGAACATGTATAAACCCGCCACCAAATGTTTTAGATTCAAGAAATACACCACTATCAAAAACACCATCACTTGCATCACCAACTGCTAATTTAATATGATAATCACCACACATTATTACAGGAATTACCGCTTCCATTACAACCGTCATACCGTCAAAAATTACCGTGGTTCCGATATTACCAACATAATATGTTGAATAAGCAAGTGATTGATTCGCCAAATTACAACTACCTCCTCCTGATGCAGTGCCGGGAACTCCGGGATTTACAGTATTCACTCCAACAGGTACCGTTGTACCGGGAATCAAAGCAACATTTTGTGCAGCATAATTTCCTCCACCCGGTTTTGGTCCGGTAATAAAAAATCCAAATACATCATTAAAAACATTACATACATATTCAGGATATTCTTCGGATGCAAATGCATATCTGAAACGGATAGTGTCAGTTTTAGGGATAAAATCAAATTCTAAAACTGCAACATCACGAATTGGTGTAGAAGATAAGGTCTGCAAATTGACATCTCCCTGAGCTGCATTAGTACCACCCCAATCACTATAATCAATTTGCAATCCTGCGGGATTATCAATATTAGATGCATGCCCTGAAGTAAGAATTATCCCCTGACTTATACCTAGGTTAGATGTCCCGGTAAAAGTGGCCAATCCTTCAGAATTACCTCTAAAAGTTACATTTGTAGCTGGACCAAATAATCCGGTCGCCGACACAAAATCATTATTAACAACGCTGGATGCTTGTGCAGCAGTTTTCACGGCAATTGTTAATTGAGCATTAGCAACACCACAAAAACCTAGAAGAAGAAGAGTTAATAATTTCGGGTTTATTCTCACAGTTCCTCAAATTTAGTTGACCTATTGTCAAAGATAAGCATCTATTTGGTGAATACCCTATATATCCACCTGAATAAACCTATTAATTGTTTGAATAAGTCAATTTGCTTTTAAACAAGAAGTCAGGCTATTCCTGTCTTTTTAGGTCCGGCTACGAAATCCTTCAGGTAAAAAGGCTCGAAATAGGCAATATCTTCAGGCTTATTATGCAGGTACTGATGATGACTTAATGCTATCATCCCCAATGATGAAAAACGAAAGTCAGTCATAAAATAAAAATTTAATTCTTTATTAATCAATTCCTTATATTTTTCAGCGCCATCCCCAAAA
Source organism: Bacteroidota bacterium (assembly GCA_031411675.1). Classification (GTDB taxonomy): domain Bacteria; phylum Bacteroidota; class Bacteroidia; order AKYH767-A; family OLB10; genus JANOXC01. The sequence goes on from JANOBN010000299.1 coordinate 13,157, forward strand.
AATACCAGCTTATGATCTTTCCATTGGTCAAAACACCCCTTTTCCAGTATCAGAGCATTAACTGGCCCAACTTCTTCGAGATTTTGGTTGTAAACGGCGGAATAGACTTCCATCCTCCGGGCATCAATCATCGGACAGAAAAGAACTTTCTCCCCGGAAGGCTGTCCGGTCTCGTTCAATTGCTGCCGGGCACATTCCGCCATGGATTGAAGGGTGTTAACTGCTAAAAGCGGGATATTTAAAGCAAAACAAAGACCTTTTGCAGTAGCCACGCCTATTCTTAAGCCGGTATAAGAGCCAGGACCCATACTTACCGAAACGGATTCAAGGTCTTTATATATATATCCTGCTGCTGTCATTAAATCTTCAATCGCAACAGTAAGAAGACGGGCATGTTCGCGTTCTTCTTCCAATGTTTTTTCAAGAATCAAAACCCCATCTTCAGCCAATGCTACTGAACACACTCCGGTTGCAGTTTCAATATGAAGTATTAATGCCATTGTAGTACCTAATAAAGGAATTTTTATATATAATACGAAAGATCTAAATAACGCTTAATAAAGAAAAAAATAAAGCTATGCTTTAAATACTAATCCTTCTTTTCGCTCTCCTGTAATTCATCCTTAGTGACAATCTTAACTTTAGCTCCGTCCTTTAATGTTTTTGAAACTGCATTATATGGTGCAACTATAATCGATTGATCTAATTTGACTCCTGCTTTGATTTCGATAAACTTACTGTCCTGTACTCCTGTTTTCACCGGAATCATCTTTACTATTCCATTATCAACCGTAAATACACATTCAATTAACTTATCATCTGCAGTTGAAGTTACTGTTGTTTTTTCCTCGGATGGCGGGCCTTGCTTATTACCCTTCTTTGTTGATTTAATTGTTGTATCTCTGGTAGCCACCGCTTGTATTGGAACAGCGAGCACATCATTTACACTATTTGTTTGTACTTCAACTGTTGCTGACATACCGGGACGAAATGGACTTTCATCCGGTTTATCTTTAGGAATTAAATCAGCATAGGACTCGTGAAGAATCCGGATTTTTACCGTAAAGTTTGTAACCTGATCAGTACTTGCAATACTACTGTTATTCGCCGAATTTGCAACTTCCGTTACTATTCCTTTAAACTTACGGTCAAGATAAGCATCAATATCAATAAGGGCTGTATCATTCAATGAAACACGCACAATATCGTTTTCACTAACATCAACACTCACTTCCATTTCATTAAGATTTGCAATTCGCAATAGTTCTGTACCCTGAAAACCGGAAACACCCTGCACCCTTTCTCCTCGCTCAATATTCAATTTTGAAATTGTTCCGTCAACAGGTGCATAAATAGATGTTTTACGCAAATTATCTTTAGCTTCATTCAAAGATGCTTCTGTACTTTTAACATTGTAATCAGCAGCGGCAACACTTTGCTTTGCTGCATCCACTTCTGCTTTTGCAACTTCATATGATGATTGTATCGCTTCCCAGTCAGAAGCAGAAATGACGCCATCGTCAAACAATTTCTTATTTCTTTTATGAGTAGCTTCCGTTTTTGCAAATTGAGATATTGATTGCGTTAAACGGGAGCGGCTGTTTTCCAAATTAGCCTTTGATCCGTTTAAAGAAGCAACCATCCGATCAAGTCCTGATATATATATTTCCGGATCGATGCGGCATAATAACATTCCTTTTGTTACCACCTGACCTTCCTTCACAAAAAGATCAACCACTTCACCGGAAACATCGGCAGCAATTTTTACTTCTACTTCCGGTTGCACCTTTCCATTTGCAGAAACGGTTTCAATGATATTCTGTTTGGTAACTTTCTGAACTGCTACTTTCACCTCATCAGGATTGCCCAGCCAGCCGGCCATTTTTGCAACAGTGAGCAGCACGATAATAATACCGGCTACAATAAATATATTTCGCCAAAGGTTTTTTGAAGCAGCCATTTTTTTAAGTATCAAGTATCAAGACACAAGTATCAAGACTAAATTGTTTGTTTTAATATTCTGATTTACTAAAGTGTTAATGCTTTGCCGGCATAGAAGTCGAGTACTTTAACACGGAATATATAATCGTATTTTGCCTGTAATAGATCGGATTCTGCTTTAGCAAAATTATTTTTAGCAATAAGAAATTCTAACGAACTCACTATTCCGGCATCAAACTTCTTTTGTGAGTAGTTAAAGGAAGCCTGCAATGCATTATAACTTTTTTGAGATGCAGCATATTTCCTCTGTGCACCGGAAGCATCAGCATAAGCTTGTTGAATACTCTTTAACACTTGTTGTTTTTGAAGGTCTTCATTAAGGCCTGCACTTATTACAGCCAGCTTTGCACGTTTAATACTACTTTCTGTTGCCCAACCGTTGAATATTGGTATACTTAAACTGAACCCTACTGATTTACTGTAATTCTGATCAAACTGCTCGTTAAAAGGTGTATCCTCAAAGGTGGTAATAGAAATTGGAGCAAGTACAGAATCTCCGAACTCAGTTACACTTCCATTTGGAAATAATCCAAGAAACTGAGACCCTGCCGAACGGCGAGACGCACTTGAATATCCAGTACTTAACGAACCAAATGCACTTAATCGGGGCAGTCGGCCTCCACGTGCAACTGCTAATCCTTTGTTTGCGCTTAACACTTTTGTTTCTGCACTTTTTAGTTCCGGCAATATTTGTTGGGCTGACTGATATATAGCCTGAGGCGTTTGTGACAGAATGGAAATATCAGGAATTTCTGATGCCGGTTTAGCAACGGAGAAACCATCAATAGTTTCAAGTTCCATCAATTGAGCTAATGAAAGAAGTGCAATTGTTAAATTATTCTCTGCATTAATTAATGCTACTTCATCAGCCGCTAATAGCGATTCCGCATCAAGCAAATCGCCCTGCGTTAATGAACCTGCATCAGTTAATGCCTTAGTGCGGTCGCGTTGCTTTTGTGAACGTTCTTGCTGATTTTTTGTTGAAGTTAAAGCCTCTTGTGCATACAACACCTGAAGGAAAGAAGAAACAACATTTAAGGATATATCATTTCTGATTTTCTGAAGATCATAGTTGCTTGCTAAATAATCCAGCCTGCTTTGTTTTAATTCGTTTTGCAGTTGAAAGCCGTTGAAAAGTGTAAGGTTGCCACTCAGGGAAACGTTATCAGATTGAATTTGCTCTGTTGTAAACTGATTTGAAAACGGATCCACGGAACGCCCGAAATTATAATTATGTGATGCACTTCCATTGGCAGTTGGCAGCATCTGCAGTTGTTTTTGCGTAAGCCCTATGCCCGACTGCTGCACAGAAATTTCACTTTGTTTTACTGAAATATTATTTTTAATGGCATGTTCCACACATTCCTGAAGTGTCCATTGTTTTTGGGCAACTGATTGAAAACCTAAAAGCAGCAAAAAGACAAAGCAGAGTGTCTTTTGATAAAGTGGAGTATGCATAACAGTTCCTGTAAAGGGAAGGCAAAGCTAAATAATATCAGGAAGTGTACAAAAGGAACCACAAATAACGATAGCATGCAAAATTTTCAGGACTTATAGCCAATAGTTAAGAACCCCTAAAATTGAAGTAGCCCGTAACAAAAGCTTTATTAATTGAAAACCTTCACCATAAAAACAAAATCCTTCAATTTCTTAATCTGAGCAGGACGATCAAGGCCTTTTAAGGTTTTATGGCTATGTTTTTCGACACTTTCCCCGGCATTTTTTTCCATATAGCTGATGATATATTTCGATTGGATAGCAAATGATGCCCCTTCAGCTCCTATATTTCTTCCGGAAATTAAACCAACCAGATTTGCCTGACTATCAAATAATGGACCTCCGCTGTTACCCGGATTTACAGGTATTGATATCTGATAGGCAGTAGTATCGCCTTCAAACCCGGAGATGGAAGAAACAGAACCCTCATTATAAACCAAATCCTGACGTGGATAACCTAAAGTAAATACACGTTCACCGGGATCAGCAGCATTGTGTTTTAAAGCATAAGGAATATCACCAAATGATTTAAAATCTTCTTCCACCACTTTAAGGATAGCCACATCCAGCTTATCATCTTTAAAAACAGTTTCCACGTGCAATTGTTCAAATTTACCATTACTGATAAAAATTGAACGTGCGCCTTTTATAACGTGTGAGCTGGTTAATATATATCCGTTAGAATTAATTGCCATCCCGGTTCCGATAAATCCTCTTTCCTCTACTGCTTCTTCGGGAGTTTCGCGGGCTTCATTAATGCCATTCATAATAGCACGTTGCGAACGTTTTAGCCGTTCCACTTCTAAGCGTAATGCCTGATAGGCGCTTTGTTGTTTGGTAGAAAATAATCCTGTTAAAGCACCGGTAAGTAAAGTGCCGGAAACCGCAACAACCGATACTGCTGCTGCTATAGAAATAATACGATTACGCTGATAAAATCCTCTGATGCCGGTTGCTTCCTTTTTAACAACTTTTAAAGGTGCTTTAAATGAAAACGATTCTGTTTCCATTTCGTCATGAATAGCAACTAATTTTTGTTTTAGGTCCCTGCGTTCCCCAATTATTTTAAACGCATCAATAATTTGCCTGTGATCTTTTACTGCCTCAAATAATGAAGGGTCGTTTTCCAGCCACTGTTCAAAGATGCTTAACTCCTCAGCAGATAATTCGCCATTGCAGTAACGCTCAATCAATTCTTCTGTTGCTCTGCTACTTGTCATTCCTGTATCCTTTCGTTATTATAATAATGAGTAAAAAAAAGTTTCTTCAGTCGTTTCAAACATTTATACTTCTGGTTCTTCGCATTATCGGTGTTGGTATATCCGAATTTCTCCGTAATAATTTCCATGGAGGATTTATTAATGTAGAAATCCTTCAAGATAGTTGAACAAGGTTCGCCGATAGATTTCAGTGCTTCATTCATCGCCTGATACTGATCTTCCACCTGATTTACTTCCTCCCAATTCAACTCCAGGTATTCTTCATTATCAGCAATAGTTTCACTAAACCGGTTTTTTGCTTTTAATTCCTTCAGCCATATATTGCGACTTACAGAATATAAGAACGTTTTAATACGGCAATTCAGCTCGAAGGAATCATCCTGCAACTTCTCATAAAGTATTATTACTGCTTCTTGGTAAACATCCTTTCCTTCTGCCAGCGATCCTCCATTATTAACCACCATATTTGTGATGATGGGGTAATTCTGGCGATAAACTGCTTTTAAAGTTTGTTCGTCCTTTTGGCGGAGTAATGCCACCTGCTCGTCCTCAAATACAGGTTGTACCTGCTTCATTGCTTCATGTATTAATATCAATTCTTTAAAAAAGTAACCCAAAGAACCGTAAAATTTACAAGCAAGAGGCTATTTAATCTATCAATGCTTATTTTATTAGCTGATATTCAATATGTTATCAATATGTTAATGTTTCTTTAAATAGATAAGGGTTACCTTTTTAATGCAGTTGTATTAAGGGTATCTAAAACATCAAACAAAAAACAAAATGAAAAAAGTTGCAACATTCTTCGCTATCGCTGCAGTGGTAGCATTATCTTCTTGTGGTTCTAAATCAGCTGAAGAGGCTACCGAGGCTATGGACTCAACAGCTACTGAAATGACTGAAACTGCTAATGCTGCTGTTGATACAATGGCTGCTATGATTGATTCAGCAGCTGCTACTATGGCTACTGATTCAGTTGCTAAGTAATTCACTGAAAAAGCAAAATAAAAAAACCGCCCTGAGCTCAGGGCGGTTTTTTTTTGATAAAAAGTCTGTTTTGCTATTCAGACTTTATGAAATAACAGATCTTCTTTTAATAAGACACCGGTTCCCGGCAAGTCGGAAAGTTGGATTCTGCCATTATTATATTCCAGCTTTTGAAACGGGTCATTAGAAATAAGGAGCGGGCCATCCAGATCCAACCAATCAGCTAATGAAGCAAGCTGAAAGGCTGCACCGCAACTGCAGCTACCTTCACTCATGCAGCCAATAAAAACTTTTAGCCCATACGCTCTTGCTTTTTCAATCATTTTATAAGCAGGGTAAATACCTCCGCATTTCGCCATTTTAATATTGATGCCGTCACAAAAATCCTTTACCTTCTCCACATCATTTAAAATTTGCACCGACTCGTCAAGTATTATTGGCAGTGATGTTAACTTTCTAAGCTGATTCGTTTCCGCCAGCTTATCCTTTTCAAATGGTTGTTCCGCAAATGTGCAGCCATTAGCATAAAGCCAGTTACAAAACTCCCCTGCCTTTGCTACATCGGTCCACCCGCGATTTGCATCCACACAAAAGGGTTTATTGGAAAATTTTCTGAAGGTATTTACTCCTTCCTCATCGTTTTTATCTCCCAGTTTCAGTTTAAAAAACTCAAAATCCGTCGCATCCTTAATTTTGAGTTGCATTTCTTCTGCAGATGATATACCAATTGTATAAGCTGTAAAAGGAATTACGGAAGGCTGAATACCATATATATTTTTTATTGATTGACCGGTAAGCTTACCGTGAAAATCATGCAAGGCAATATCGATTGCAGCCAATGCTGGATAACAAATATCAGGCATCTGATTCCAGTTTTCCAAAAGAGGAAAAAAGTCGGATTCAACATACTTTAACGGCAGACGCAACTTCTTTAAAAACTTTATGACTGATTCGCTGTTATCCGTGAGATATGGAGGTAAAGCAACTTCACCATAGCCGCTGATTCCATCTTGTTCCACCTTAACAAACACAGCATCTGTACTGTTTCTTGCGCCGGCAGCAATATGAAAAGTATGCTTAAACTGCAAACGGTATTGATGATAACTCAGATTCACAATGCCAAAGATGCGTAGAATCTCCTTAAGTAAGGAATGTGTATTTTCACGCTTTCAACAACAATCTATTGAAAAGAAAGTCGTCTCTTTTTCCTGTTACGCTGGTACTGCTGCACCTGCTGATGATTGTATTTGCATTCAGTCAGGGTACTATTTTTACGAAAGATTCTGCGGAATATCTTCAACAGGCGACTAATCTTAAAGAATATGCTTCCTGGTATTGCGGTAGTTTCAACGCCCCCATTCAACCGGAACTATACAGTCAGCGCCCTCTGCTTTATGGCCTTTTTCTGATGATTATTCAGCTTTTCTGTCAAAAGGCAATATTGATAATAATTGTGCAGTCACTAATCAGTCTGGCAAACATTTATATTGCCTTTTTAATCCTCAAAAAGTATACAAAAGGTAATTATCAACCATTATTCCTGCTTGCAGCATTGTTCTTCTTCCCGACACAATTAATTTATTCGGGTATGATAATGTCGGAAATTCTATTGCAGTTTCTGGTGATGTTAAGTGTTTATTCAATTCTTCATTTTATTGAAAAGCGTTCATTAAAATATTTATTGTTATTTCAGCTTGCAATAAGTTGTGCAATACTCACCAAACCTGTATTTATTGTATTTCCTGTTTTCAGTTTGGTTTTTCTACTGGCTGTTCCCGAGTTAAAAAGTTATCGAACGAAAATTTTATATTCTCATTTGCTACCCATCTTCATAATATTTGCAATATCATTTAATAATTACCGTCATACCGGCTACTTCGAATACAGTAGCATTATTCGTAAGTATTCTATTAATTATTCTGCTTTGTATTCTACTGCTTTTGAAGAAGGAAACACGATTGCATTGCAACAGATTGACAGTATTCAGACAGATGCATTGAAACAACCAACTTATGCAGGGAAAGCGAAAGTGATACAATCAGGTGCAGGACGGCTTATCGGACTTCATCTTGATTCATATATATATTTAACAGCAAAAGGTGTTCTTCTTTTTTTTATTGATCACAGCCGATACGATTTAGAGGCATTTACAGGAAGAACCAATTCAGCAGAACACGGACTTAAGCAGCATTATACACAAAACGGATGGAAAGGTGTAATAAATTATCTGAATTCTTTTAGTACTTACTACATTCTTTATCTGATTACTTCCATGCTGTTTAATGCCGTAGTCGTTTTAGGAATGATAAGATTTGCAATGCTTAAGGAACAACCACTATACCTTCGATTGCTCCTTACGGGCATTATTCTTTACATTGCCCTTCTTACCGGAATGACAGGCACGACAAGATTCCGAATGCCTGTTTTCCTCATCTTGCTGGTAGTCAACTCCATTGCCTTGAAGTATTATTCGTTTCCCTTCTTTAAAAAACGTCCTGTTCAATGGAGTGAATGATTTATTTTTGCGCACCCGATGAATTTTCTACAACGCATTTCTCTTTCCTTACTTACCGCACTTCTTCTTTTTGCCGCATGGCCGGCCGGAGGATTTGCCCCATTGTTATTTGTAGCACTTGTACCGCTGCTAATCACAGAAGAATTTATTGCCAGCACGTCGCCAAAATCACGCTTTGCCTTTTTCTGGTATTCCTGGGCATCCATGCTGTTATTTAATTTGCTCACTACCTGGTGGATCTGGTTTGCAAGTCCCGGAGGAATGATACTTGCTGTGTTAGCCAATTCAGTAATCATGGCAACTGTGCTGCACTTTTTCCACATAACCAAAAAAAAACTGGGAACAATTGCCGGTTATGCAGCATTAGTATTTTACTGGACTGCTTATGAATTCCTGCATCATGATTGGGATCTGTCATGGACCTGGCTGGTATTTGGAAACGGATTTGCTGCATGGAGTAACATGGTACAATGGTATGAATACACCGGAATACTTGGTGGCTCCGTTTGGGTATTACTTACCAATACAGTTGCAACCTATTTTATATCGAAAACTATTTTTCTTAAACGAAATGTTTACCTTAAGCTGGCACTTATTTATCTGATCCCGTTAATTTTATTTCCTATAATACTTTCAGGTATTGTTGAAGGGTTGCATCAGGAAAAAAAGCATCCGGTAGAAGTAACTATTGTTCAACCCAACATTGATCCCTATACGGAAAAGTTTGGCAGCATGAGTTCAAGGGATCAGATTAGAAAAATGTTATCGCTTGCAGCACAAAAGACAACTGATAAAACTGACTATCTTATTTTTCCCGAAACAGCATTACCTGACGGTTTATGGGAAGAAGATTTACAACAGCATCCGCAAATTGAGTTGCTGCGCGATTTTATGAAACCATTTCCGGGACTAACAGTTGTGATCGGTTTATCATCCAATCGTTTTTATGTAACGAAAGAACCCCCAACGACTACAGCACGTGCATTTAAAGATGGCGGTGGATATTATGATTCTTATAATACAGCAATTCAACTTAGTTCTGATACTACGATTCAGATACATCACAAATCAAAGCTTGTAGTTGGCGTAGAGCAAGTTCCTTTTCGTGGACTCTTTGGAGTTTTTGAAAAATTTGCTATTAATTTAGGAGGATCTTCAGGAAGTTTAGGTACACAAAAAGTGCCGAGTGTTTTTACAAGTGCAAAAGCAAAGATAGCACCGGTAATATGCTATGAATCGGTATATGGTGAGTATGTAACTAAATATATAGAACAAGGTGCAGAAGTTATTTTTATCATAACGAACGATGGTTGGTGGCATGACACTCCCGGATATCGTCAGCATTGCCAGTATGCAAAACTACGTGCAATTGAAACCAGAAGACCTGTTGCACGTTCTGCAAATACAGGCATCTCCTGTTTTATTGATCAGTTGGGGACTATTCATCAGGCAACAAAATACTGGGAGCCGGCTGTGATCAGCCAGACCTTGCAGTTAAATGATGAACTTACCTTTTATGTGCGTTATGGTGATTATATTGGCAGAATAGCCTTTGCAATATCAGCACTGATCGCCATAATTGCATTTATTAAACGAAAAAAGAAATTACCTTTAGAAAAACAATAAACAATTAGTAAATATGAATACTTACGATGTAGTTGTAATTGGATCAGGTCCCGGAGGATATGTTGCTGCAATACGTAGCGCACAATTAGGCAAAAAAACGGCATTGGTGGAAAAATATAATTCCTTGGGTGGAACCTGTTTAAACGTGGGTTGCATTCCCAGCAAAGCGTTGCTCGATTCATCAGAGCACTATCATCAGGCATTACATCAGTTTAAAGAGCATGGTATTCAACTTAAAGATCTGAAAGTTGATTTAACACAAATGATTAAACGTAAAGATGGTGTTGTTACTCAAACTGTGGAGGGGATAAAATTCCTGATGAAAAAAAACAAGATTGATGTTTATTACGGACATGGTTCTTTTACAAATACCTCCACTATTAATGTGAAAGGTAACGACGGTAAGAATCAGGAATTAAATACAACATCTGCAATTATTGCAACTGGATCCAAGCCGTCTACTTTAAAGGGAATTACAATTGATAAAGAACGGATTATTACTTCCACTGAAGCATTAAAGCTGAAGGAAATACCGAAGCATCTGATAATTATTGGAGGAGGAGTTATCGGGCTGGAGCTGGGATCTGTTTATGCACGTATAGGAAGTAAGGTAACCGTTGTTGAATATCTTGACTCCATCATACCAAACATGGACCGTTCACTAGGAAAAGAACTACAGAAATGTCTGACAAAGATTGGTTTTGAATTCCACCTTCAGCATGGCGTTACGGAAGTGAAAAATACCGGCAAAGGAGTTACAGTTAAAGCTACTTCCTCCGACAAAAAAGAAATTGAGTTAACCGGTGATTATTGTCTGGTAAGTGTGGGACGTTCACCCTATACTCAGGATCTTGGCCTGGATAATGCCGGTGTAAAAACAGATGAGCGAGGACGTATAATTACCGATGAGAAATTAATGACCACCGCAAATAATATATATGCAATAGGAGATGTTGTAAAAGGTGCTATGCTTGCACATAAAGCGGAAGAAGAAGGAGTATTTGTTGCTGAAGTAATTGCAGGAGAGCGACCACATATCAACTATCTTTTAATACCCGGTGTAGTGTATACCTGGCCGGAAGTTGCTGCTGTGGGTTATACAGAAGAAGAACTAAAAGCAAAAAATATCAATTTTAAATCCGGGACATTCCCTTTTAAAGCAAGTGGTCGTGCCAGAACGAGTATGGATACTGATGGATTTGTAAAAGTACTTGCTGATAAAATTACCGATGAGATTCTTGGTATCCATATGATTGGTCCACGAACAGCAGATATGATTGCTGAGGCGGTTGTTGCCATGGAATACCGTGCATCAGCTGAAGATATCTCCAGAATGAGTCATGCTCATCCGACTTTTACAGAAGCTTTAAAAGAAGCGTGTCTTGCTGCAACTAATAACAGAGCCATACATATATAAAAAACGACCTGCCTTTTTTAAAGCAAGTCGTTAGTAATATCGATTTCCTACTTATTGAACAATAAAAGTTCTTGTTGCATTGACGCCTGCCTGATTAACGGAAAGCAGATACATACCTTTCTGCAAATCGTTAATATCAAATGTAACAGTATTTAATTCAGAAGAAATATTTATCATTCCGCTCTTAACTACATCACCCAATACATTTATAATCCGGTATTCCGCATCATTCTTTAATGACTGCTTTGCAATAACCAGATTTACCGATTCTGATGCCGGATTCGGGTATAGTGAAACCAATGGGTTAATAGTATTTTCTGTTACTCCAACTGTACCCAAAAACTCCTTTGTAAATTCATAATTACCATTTGCTGCCCCACCAAAACCGGTGAAGATAACTTTCCAGATTGCGGCACTTCTGTCCTTTACAAAATAAACCAGTGAATCTTCAATGGTCCAGATATTATTTGCGAAATTATAAGATATCAGATATAATGATCTGGCACCATGTTGTATGCGCATGTCCTACAAGTTTCTTTACAAACCGTTTGGTAAGCCTGTGAAGAGGAATCTCGTGAGAGTCCTCGGAGGTATCAGAAGTGTGGACGTCTAAAGACAGCAACAAAATGTGCTCATGCTTTGGTTTTGATGACAGATATGCTCGAGTCATGTCTAAATGGGAATTAACCCGACTGGGTAAGCTAAAAGTAGCCAGCAGTCATGTGTTGCTGAATTCATAGGCAATCACAGAAAACCAAAAGCCGCTGATTTTCAAATAAGTGCAAATATCCACCCCAACAGACGAAAGTTTGTCGGGGTGTTTTCATTTTAAAAATCCATAGTCTCATGG
>JANOBN010000300.1:0-8236 GCA_031411675.1 Bacteroidota bacterium
CAATAATAGAAAGCGATTCTTCTGCCAGCTCTTCATGGGTATCAATATCAAACGGCTTTTGATGAATAGTTACTCCCGGCTGAGTGTGAATGACCGGAGTCTGTTCATTATAAATCGGGGAATTATAGAGTGCTGTTGCAGAATCATTCTCCATATTATGTCCTTGCATCAGTCCTGCAACTACATTCTTTAGTTCTGATAAATCTTTCTTCATATCAAAAAGGACTTTGTACAAAAGATCCCTTTCATTCATGTTATTCTCTCCGTTCATTTCATTACGCAGCAAAACCGGAAACTGATTCATCCTTTCTCCCGGCAAATATTTCATCAGTATTTCTGCAGTGATTTCTTTTTTTTGCTCGAGGATGGACAATTGTTCGGTAACATTTTTTAACTGACGAACATTACCCGGCCAGCGATAGTCGGTTAGCAAACGTTGTGCTTCCGGTTGCAGCATAATCATGGGCATCTTGTATTTATCGGCAAAATCATTGGCGAATTTTCGGAAGAGTAAATAAATATCTTCTTTACGTTCACGCAAAGGTGGTATGTGAATAGGAACGGTGTTTAAGCGGTAATAAAGATCTTCCCGGAATTTACCATTGGCAATTGCATCAGGAATAAGCACGTTACTTGCAGCAACCACTCTCACATTCGTCCGCTGAACTTTGCTGGAACCAACACGAATAAACTCACCGGTTTCTAAAACTCTTAGTAATCTAACCTGTGTCAGCAGTGGAAGCTCTGCAACTTCATCCAGAAAAATAGTGCCTCCGCTTACTACTTCAAAATATCCTTTTCTTGCTTCACTTGCACCGGTAAATGATCCTTTTTCATGTCCGAATAATTCGCTGTCAATAGTCCCTTCGGGAATGGCACCGCAGTTCACTGCAATATAAGGTCCGTGTTTACGGGAACTTACATGATGGATGATCTGGGAAAAAACTTCTTTACCGGTACCGCTTTCTCCGGTAATGAGTACAGAAAGATCGGTAGGGGATACCTGCCTGGCTATATCAATGGCATGATCCAGTAACGGACTGTTACCAATAATGCCAAAGCGTTGTTTTATTTCGTTAATTGTCATTTTTTATGTCTTGTAAAAAGGATATATATAAAAGAAGTGCGCTATATTATTGAACAGCTTTGCCGATTAATGTCGCCAATGTACATTTATCAACCAGCACATTTACATATTCCCCTTTTTGAAAATGTTCTTTTGGAAATACTACTACCGTATTCTGATCATTTCTTCCATAAAGGAAATCAGCAGATTTTTTAGATACTCCTTCAATTAAAACACGATGCACTTTTCCTACACCGTTTGCAGTGCGGATGGCAGAATGTTTTTGTTGTGTGGTTAAAATCTCCGCCAGTCTTCTGCTTTTCACATCTGCCGGAATATCATCTTCATAATTCCGCGCAGCATGTGTACCCGGACGCTCGCTATAAGCAAACATGTATGCAAAGTCATATTGCACCAGCTCCATTAATGAAATAGTTTCCTGATGTTCTTCCTCTGTTTCTGAACAATAACCTGTCATCAGATCGGTAGAAATTCCACAACCCGGAATGATTCTCCTTATGGATTCAATCGTGTTGATATATTGTTCACGGCTATAACCGCGGTTCATTTTATCTAACACTCTCGTGCTGCCTGATTGTACAGGAAGATGAATATAGTTGCAAATGTTTGGATGCTTTGCAATGCTATGTAATACAGCTTCTGTAATATCTCTTGGATTGGATGTAGAAAAACGAACTCGTAAATCCGGATTAACTAAAGCTACTTTTTCAAGCAGATCAGCAAATGTTACAAATGTCGCTTGCTGCTCAGCGGGTAGTTTATGTGCTAATGCATGATGTACGGTTTGAGTATCCAGATCTTTTTTCAATCCTCCGCCATTCCATAAATAGGAATCTACATTTTGACCCAGCAATGTTACTTCCCGATAGCCTTCATTAAATAATTGTGCAGCTTCTTTAACAATACTTTCCGGATCACGGCTTCTTTCCCGTCCGCGTGTAAAAGGCACTACACAAAAGGAGCACATATTATCGCAACCCCTCATGATGGAAATAAAAGCAGTTACGCCACTACCACCCAATCGAACCGGACTGATATCAGCATATGTTTCATCTTTAGAAAGCAAAACATTAATCGCTTTCTGACCTTCTTCACTTACTTTTTCAATCAGATTGGGTAAATCGCGGTAAGCATCCGGACCGGCAACAATGTCCACCAACTTTTCTTCTTCCAGCAATTTTGCTTTTAGGCGTTCGGCCATACAACCTAAAACGCCTACAATAAGGTCAGGATTATTTTTCTTGGCTTTTTTGAAATCGTGTAATCGGGCACGGACGCGTTGTTCGGCATTTTCACGAATTGCGCAAGTGTTAACAAATATTACGTCAGCCTCATTAAAATCGGTAGTTGTGGCAAAACCGCTATCCTTTAAAATAGATGCAACTATTTCACTATCAGAGAAATTCATCTGACAGCCATAGCTTTCCAGGAACATTTTTTTTTGTGAACTCACGGAATTTGGCTCCATCACCAATACCTCGCCCTGCCGTTGCTCATCAATGATCTTTTTCTCCTCTTGTAACATGTATTGAAAATTTAGGCAAATGTAGCTTTTTTCAGGCTACTGACAACGTGTCAGATAAATCAAAAATTTGGAAGTTCGGTATTCATATCACTTAATTTGCGCCCCCAATACATATATAAGCACCAAAACATGGCCGATAATCTCGTAATCGTTGAGTCACCCGCAAAAGCAAAAACCATTGAAAAGTTCCTTGGTAATAATTATGTGGTGAAATCAAGTTATGGTCATGTCCGTGATCTGGTGAAGAATGATAAGGGTATTGATATTGAAAAGAATTTTGCTCCAAAATATGAGGTTTCTGCTGATAAAGCGAAGGTGGTGGATGAGCTGAAGAAGCTGAGTAAAAAGGCGAAGATGGTTTGGCTGGCAACTGATGAGGACCGTGAAGGAGAAGCCATTTCCTGGCATTTGTTTGAATCGTTAAGTTTAGAAAAGAAGAATACTAAACGTATTGTTTTTCATGAGATTACAAAGCCGGCCATTATGGAGGCGATTGAAAATCCACGCTTTATTGATATGAATCTGGTGGATGCCCAACAGGCCCGCCGTATTTTAGACAGGTTGGTGGGTTTTGAATTATCACCAATTCTTTGGAAAAAAGTGAAACCAAGCCTTTCCGCCGGAAGGGTGCAATCGGTTACGGTACGTTTGATAGTTGAAAGAGAACGGGAAATTGAAAGCTTCAATATTGCATCAGCCTTTAAGGTAACTGCTGAATTTCTGGTAGATGGAAAGAGTATTTTAAAAGCAGAACTGGCGCAACGATTTACTAAAGAGAAGGATGCACATTCTTTTCTTGAGAAACTGGTTGGCGCTCATTTTAAGATTGAAAGTCTAGAGAAGAAACCGGGTAAGAAATCACCTGCAGCACCTTTTACTACTTCCACACTTCAACAAGAAGCCAGTCGTAAACTGGGATTTTCCGTTGGACAAACTATGGTGATTGCACAGAAATTATATGAGTCCGGTAAGATAACGTATATGAGAACGGATTCTGTGAATCTTTCCGGTCTTGCTATCACGGCTGCAAAAAATGTAATCACTAAAGAATACGGTAAGGAATATTCTAATCCTCGTCAATACAAAACAAAATCAGCCAATGCGCAGGAAGCACATGAGGCCATACGTCCTTCTTATCTTGACCAACCAACCGTTGAAGGAGAGAGAAATGAACAACGTTTATACGATCTGATCTGGAAGCGCACCATTGCATCTCAAATGAGTGATGCAGAACTGGAGCGAACAGTGGTGACGATTAATAATGATAAAACAAAAGATCTTTTCGTTGCAACAGGTGAGGTGATTCGTTTCGATGGATTTTTACGGGTGTACATGGAATCTTCTGATGATGAAACAAAAGAAGATACAGCAACAGGATTATTACCACCATTGAAAAAAGGTCAGACTTTAGAGGTGAATAACATCACTGCAACAGAAAGATTTACTTCACCACCTGCACGTTATACGGAAGCAAGTCTGGTAAAGAAACTGGAAGAATTAGGTATTGGTCGTCCTTCTACTTATGCACCAACTATTTCAACAGTACAAAAAAGAGGGTATGCAATTAAAGAAGATCGTCCGGGGAAAGAAAGAATATTTTCAATTATTACATTGAAAGGTGGCAAGATAAAAGAAGAGAAAAAGCAAGAGACGTTTGCTTCTGAAAAATCAAAATTATTTCCAACAGATATCGGTACTGTTGTTACAGATTTCCTGAAATTAAATTTTGGAGAAATCATGGATTACAGTTTCACTGCAACAGTGGAAAAGGAGTTTGATGAGATTGCGCAGGGAAATATTAAGTGGGAAAAAATGATCAAGGATTTTTATGGTCCTTTTCATAAAACAGTAACGAATACCGAGAAGAACAGCGAACGTGCAACAGGAGAAAGAATTCTGGGTGTTGATCCTGTTTCTAAAAAACAAGTTTCCGCACGTATCGGAAAGTTTGGTCCGTTAGTGCAGCTTTCTACAGGTAAAGAAGACGAGAAACCACAATATGCCCGCTTACGTGTCGGTCAACGTCTGGAAACAATTTCATTGGAAGAAGCACTTGATCTTTTCAAAATGCCGCGTAATGTAGGGCAGTTTGATAATGAAGATGTAGTGGTTGCCATCGGACGATTTGGTCCGTATGCACGTCATAAAAGTGCGTTTTACTCTCTTGCAAAAACAGATGATCCATATACGGTTGATCTGGAACGTTGCATTGAAATCATCAAAAATAAATGGCAGGCTGATAAAGATCGCATCATTAAAACTTTTCAAAATAATGAAGTGCAGGTATTGAAAGGAAGATGGGGACCTTACCTTGTTGCCAACAATAAAAACTATCGTTTACCAAAAGGTGTGGAGGCTGAAACATTAACACTTGATGATTGTTTGACCATTGTTAAAAATGATAAAACCGGTGGTCGTCCGGCAAGGGGAAAATCTAAAACTACTGAAGCAGCGAAACCATTTAAGGCAGCAGCGGCGAAGAAAGTAACAGCGAAGAAAAAAGTGGCAGCGGCAGGGAAGAAAGTGGCAGTGGCAGCGGCAGGGGAAAAAGTGGCAGGGGCAGTGGCAGTGGCAGGAAAAAAAGGGGCAGGGAAAAAAGTGGCAGTAGCAGCGGCAGGGGAAAAAGTGGCAGGGGCAGTGGCAGGGAAAAAAGTTGCAGTGGCAGTAGCAGTAGCAGTTAAGAAAGTGGCGGGGAAAAAAGTTGCAGTGGCGGTTAAAAAAACTGCTGTGAAAAAAGTTGCGGCGAAGAAAGTGGTGGCGAAGAAGTCAACAGTTAAGAAAAAATAAGCTGACGTTTAATGGAAGAATATTTTAGTCCGGTAGATACGCGGATACTTCATCCTGAACCTCCGTATGCTTCAGATGATCTTTTTAAAAGCATGCGTATTTTTGAAAGGAATGGAAAGTTTCCCGTTGCCGGAAAAAATACTATTGTAATTATTGGTGTGCCCGATGAGAGAGGCTCCATGGAAAATAACGGATGCAGTGATGGTCCGGATGCTATACGTCAGAAGTTTTACCGGCTAAAACAACATCAGGCAAGTGTAGAGATTATTGATTTAGGTAATCTGATTCCGGGTTCAACCATTGAAGATACGTATGCTGCCATTGCTGTAATTACATCAGAACTTTACGCATTAAAAGCAATTCCTGTTTTGTTAGGTGCCAGTCAGGATCTTACCTATGGTCAATACTGCGGTTATAAAAAACTGGAGCAAATCATCAATATAGTAAGCATTGATTCCAGATTTGATCTCGGCAAACCGGAAGATCATCTGCATGCATACTCCTGGCTGGGAAAGATTATTTTGGAACAGCCGAATTATCTTTTCAACTTCAGCAATCTTGCTTACCAGACTTATTTCGTTGGACAAGAGAGCGTGGAGTTAATGCGTAAATTATTCTTTGACACCTACAGAGTAGGTCAGGTAAAAACAGATCTAACAGAAACAGAACCGGTACTTCGCACTGCTGATCTTATTACGTTTGATATGTCTGCTATTCGACAGTCAGACTCTCCGGGTAACGGCAATGCATCACCAAACGGATTGAGTGGAGAAGCGGCTTGTCAGATTATGTATTACTCCGGAGTAAGCGATCGTTTAACCGGCATGGGCATCTTTGATTACAATCCGCGTTTCGACAGACATCAGCAGTCGGCACATTTAGTAGCGCAGATGATGTGGTATTTCATAGAGGGCGTTACTCAGCGAAAAATGGATCTTCCTATTACCAATCCGAACAATTACATCACCTACCGTGTTGCCGTTCAAAACCTGGAAAGTGAAATCGTATTTTTAAAGAGCATTAAGAGTGACCGTTGGTGGATGAAGCTTCCTTTTGATCCTTCCAAAAACAGATATTCCCATCAGCACCTCATGCCTTGCTCTTACAAAGATTATCAGCAGGCCTGCAACAATGAAGTGCCGGATCGGTGGTGGAATTCTTTGCAGAAGCTGGCTTGAGGTTTAATTCATTGTAAATTTCATACATGTTTTGTCACTTAAAAAATACGGAGGCTTTTAAGTCCCGTAAATTGCTTCAATCAGTGTTCCTCGCAACTCACTTCATAGTTAAATATCACTATTTAGTACTGATTAATTCATAAAGGGTAGTATTTAATGTTGATATGCAAAGTTTAATGCAAATCTAACATATAGGAAACGAAACACTTAGACGGCAAACGACTCATATTATCGGCCTGATGTTGAAAAAATGGGGAACGAGGTACGAATTTTTTATTTCGATTAATATTTGTTTACTTTAGCCCCCACAAAATTCATTAAGAGTTCACCCCAATACCAAGCTATGAAAAAACTTTTAACACTCGTAAGTGCCTGTGTTATAGCGTCTCAATCGTTCGGACAACAAGACCCGCAGTTCAGCCAGAATATGTTTAATAAGCTTTATGTTAACCCTGCTTACGCAGGAAGTGGCGAAGCAATATGTGCTTATGCTCTTTATCGGGCGCAATGGGTAAGCTTCGACGGTGCTCCCAAAACACTGGTGGCAGGCATAGATGCTCCGTTCTTTGATAATAAGGTGGGTGCCGGTTTATCGGTTTCTAATGATAAAATCAATTTTGAGAATATACTTACCGTAAAGTTGGCAGGTGCTTATCATTTTGATTTGGGTAGTGCCAAGTTAGGTGCAGGTCTGGATTTTGATTTCCTTCAGGAGTCGGTGGACGGAACGTACATTCTTCCGCAGCCACAGTTTAACAACGACCCTGCTGTACCAAGCAATACCAGTGATGGCGGATTTGATATGGGTGCAGGATTATATCTTCATTCAGAAAAATTGTATGTTGGTCTTTCAGCCACTCACTTATTAGAGGCAGAACTGGCTTTTAAAGATGCCAAGAAAGTATTTAAGAGAAATATTTACGGAATGATTGGTTATAGCTTTGATGTTTCCCCATCAGTAGCCTTGAAGCCTTCCGTATTCGTTAAAAATGTAACAAACAACACCACTTTTGATATTAATCTGAACGCTCACATTAATGACCGTTTCTGGATTGGCGCTTCTTACCGTAATGAAGATGCCATTGTTGCCATGCTGGGCATGAACATTACCGAGAAGCTGCGTGTGGGTTATTCCTATGACTTTACTACTTCTGATATAAAGACGTATAGTGACGGTACTCATGAGATCATGCTGGGTTACTGCTTCAACAAAAAGAAGAAAATGGTGCCGATTGGCAAAAATGTAAGATTCTTGTAAATCCGGTAAATTCTATCCGGACAGCAACTTAAATTTGCTTAAGACGTATACTATCGATAATTAAAAGAGTACCTGTATGAAAATAAAGAGAAATTTTAACCGTTCGATGGAAATAAAGAAATTGTTACTCAAAACCCAAAGCGATAAAAGCATGAAACAAATCGTTATTGCTGTGATAACTGTGCTAGTGATAGCCAGCTGCGGCAGTGGTAACCGTGGACAACTTATCGGTGTTCAGGGGCGTGAAAATTGGTACCAGGCCGATCCTTATGGCATGGTCTTCATTCCTCAGGGCTCTTATAATATGGGTCCCGGCGACCAGGACGTTCCCTATGCCCAGATTGCACAGGCACGGACCGTTACAGTGAAAGCTTTTTACATGGATAATACAGAAATCACCA
>JANOBN010000301.1:0-3153 GCA_031411675.1 Bacteroidota bacterium
GAAAGATCACTAATAAAAACAGGCAGCCGTACTTTTTCATTATTTCAGAGTTAATGGTTGATGGGCATTGTTATGTTGAAAATAATTATCTACATATTGATTAATCATACGTGCATTTTTAAACCAGTCGGATGCTACAAGTGGATAATTATTTTTTTGAAGGATTAATCCTGTTTTATATAATAATTCCGGATCATTAGAATGCGTTTTAGAAGCGGATCGGATATGAAAGCCTGCTTCTTTGTAATTTCCAATTTGATAAGCCGCCCATGCCAGTGTTTCATTGATATCAATATTTGCAGGGCGCCGTAAGTATTCTGTACGGGCTGCATAATAGGCTTCGTTATACTTGCCGGCAGCAAGATATACTTGTGATAATTCACGATCAACATAATGCCCAACTCCATTTTCTTCGTCTGTAGAATGACTATGATTAATTAAAATTTCTTCTGCTTTATTAAAATATTCAGTAGCGTTTAAAGTATCGCCTTTGCTTTTTGAAATAATTCCTGCATTGATAAAGTACGAATAATCCGGTACTATTTCTGCTGCTTGTAAGTAGTACTTTAATGCTGAATCAGGATTGTTTTTCATTTTAAAAATATCTGCAATACCTGCAATTGCCGGAGCAAATAACGGGCGATGTAAAAGTGCCGTTTTATATAAATCTGTTGCTTCCTGCGGCTTACCTGTTTTCTTATATAAATTACCCAGTTGCACTCTCACCCATTCTGTTTGTTCAAATCCGGGATAACCACTTGCCAGAGCCATTTTCATCGCTTCTATAGCGCCATCATAATAGCCATAAATTTCTCTCAGATAGGATATTCGGGAATAAGAACGAATATCAGGGCGGATGGACACCATTTTATCGGCAGCAGTTATTGCTTCTTCATATCTTCCCAATTCTGTGAGTGCATCACATTTTACACCATATATATTAGCATTGTAAGGGTTAATTTTAATGGCGGTTTCTGTAGTTTCAAGAGCATTACTAAACTGATGCGCCGAAGCTTGTATGATGGCTTTGGAACTTAATGCTTCGAAATTTTTCGGTTCTTTTTTTAGAACTTCATTAACCAGTTTAAAAGCAGCGGCATCATAATAAGCATGATTGCCGGTAACCCTTCCTTCCTGAATAAATGCCTGAATGAGCAATAGTTTAAGTTTTGCCGATTCTGGATTGGCTTTCACCTGAACCTGAAGCTCTGTGATAGCCTTTTTAGTGTTTTGCCACTCTGCAAGTGATGATAATCCTGCATTTCTGTCTAAAAGAGTGGTTTCCTGAGCTGCTGGTTTTCTGGTGGCCATAACTACCACTACTAAAACCACCATTAAACTTATTAAAATGAAGTATTTTTTTGACATTGCTTAAGGATTGAAAATGATTTTCAGGCGTATTACTGGACCTTTGAAACAACTTACGGTAGAATATGGAGTCCGGATTTTAAAATTTATAATTTTCTCAAAAAATGAACTAGTTAATAAGGTTGATTTTGTAAATCACGTTAGAAACTTACTATTTCAAAAAATTGAAGATCTTTTGCTATTAATGTTTAAGGAAGCGTTGCAAACGCACTTAGGGAGCATCCTCGTTGCAAACGAGGACGAGTTATGGGGTGGTAAATAAGGTTGATTTTGTAAATCATGTAAGAAACTAGCTATTTCAAAAAAATGAAGATCTTTTACTATTAATTTTCACGGAAGCGTTGCAAACGCAGTTAGAGAGCATCCTCGTTGCAAACGAGGACGAGTAATGGGGAGTTAACAAGGAGGAATACCGAAGTGAATTCAACCCAAACAAATTAAAAACCCAAGGGCATAAACGCCATTCCACCTCTTGCATCCCAGCGAAGGGCCGGTAAAGGGAATTTAATAAAGCCAATAACTCCGGAAAACTCCTTTAGAAACTTCGTTCGCCATTGAATACGTGTAAGGTCAATATCGGCAGAGAGATAATATTGACGTATACGATCTTCTTCTTTAAAAATTACACGGTCAATTTCATACACTTGTTCATAGGCGGTAACCATACCATTTGCACCATAGCCTGCTGCAAGGTTAAACCACTTTGGAAAATGTGATGACTCCGGTAAAAAGGAAGCGATGTTAAAACTCAACCAATAGGTTTGTCCGTTGTAATCTTTAAACATTCTCTCAATTGGGGTACTTCCTAATGCATCCGGTCTAAAGTGTGCAAAATCCGTAGGAACATAGGAGAATTTGAACGCTATGCGTTGCTCTTTCCATGCAAGTTGCTGTGCCATATATAATGCACATCCTCCGGTATTGGCTACCATATCAGAAACAGAAAATCCCCAGTTATCAGAATAAGCATCAAAAAGTTCAATACTTGTAAGAAATAAAAAACTTACGCCGGTCCCTTTCCAGTCGCTGCGACGTTCATTATGTCCAGTCCATTTAATAAGATCGCTGCTCCATCTGCTCACATAGTAGGCGGAACCAAAGTGTCCGAATTTATCCATGTATTTCCACTCCATTTTATCATCAAAAAAATGAAAACCGGAAGAGGGATAATCAGCATACCAGAGTTTATACAAACCGGCCATACCTGCAACATAAGTAGCACCCATGCCGATTGCCAGTTTTTTGCCACGTTCAGGTTGATAAGCTGGTATTGTATCAGTAGATGTTTGAGCCTTTACATCCACTGAAAATAAAACTGAGATAATATATATTGATAAAAAAAACCTGCAGCACCTCATATTGATGGCTGCAGGTTAAATAATTGTTGCTTAAACAGGTGAATTAGAATATGGATAACAGTCACCTTTTATAAAATTGAATGCTATTAGTTAAGCAGTGTTTCCTTGCTGGCATTAAGGATATCAAAAGCAGCTTCCTTAGATGCAGACTCGGCGTATAGACGAAGTACAGGTTCAGTTCCGGAAGCTCTGATCATCATCCAGTCACCATTCTCAAAAAAGTATTTGTATCCGTCAAGATCTTCTATTCGTGCCACTTTATATTTTCCAAAAGCATGGTACTTTCCACTTTTACAATTGGCTAAAATACTCTGTTTAACTTCTTCTTTAAGATGAACATCATTCCTTTCAAATGAAAAACGACCTACAATCTCATATACTTCAGCAATAAGATCGTTTAATGTTTTGCCACTCTTTGCCATAAACT
>JANOBN010000302.1:0-5967 GCA_031411675.1 Bacteroidota bacterium
TACCGGGGGTTGTTTTTTGAAAGCAACTTCAAAATACCCTGTTAAAGATTTTGATTGCTTCTTACTCCCTTAAATCCGCACCGGACAAGCCCCTTTACCAACAATTATTATTAGGTTAAAACCTTGCATGTACGCTTTTCAGGCATGAATTAATAGCCGCATTTAACCAAAGAATCAGCTTCTTCCTACCTAAGAAAATACCTCACTTAAAACCAGCCCTTATTGCATCCCTTCACTTTTGACCTTAACCTGGATTATCGCAATAGAATGTGCCTACGGCTACTCAATAATGTCAAATTTGATATTCCAAAACCCATCAATGTGACAATCCTGCAATAA
Source organism: Bacteroidota bacterium (assembly GCA_031411675.1). GTDB lineage: Bacteria > Bacteroidota > Bacteroidia > AKYH767-A > OLB10 > JANOXC01. The sequence goes on from JANOBN010000302.1 coordinate 340, forward strand.
TTTGCAAGCCAGGCAGCAGAAAGATCCTCTGAATGCTGCCATTTTCAGCAATTTTTTAGCAAATTAGAGGACTTGCACGACTATTGACTGTGTGGTTTACCTTAAAAATCCCCTTAAAAAAGCTACTTTTGCAATCCTTATTTTGACCCTTATCATTACTGAATTCTCCACAAATTAAAATTCCCAATTCCACAGGAAAATGTTTGAAATAATAAATAAGACCCTTAAAAGATTCTTCGGTACCAAAAGCGATACAGATATGAAGGAGGTTGCTCCTTATGTTCCATTGATTTTGGCAGAATATGAAAAACTGGCAAACATCAGCAATGATGAGTTGAGAGGAAGAACTTTTGACTTTAAAAACCGCATTAATGACCATATTGCTGATATTGAAGCGGAACTTTCAGAATTAACGTCTGTTGCAGAAGGAAATGCTGACCTGGAGATGCATGAGAAGGAAAAGCAATATGCCCGCATTGATGAGCTGAAGAAAGAAAGAAATACAAAAATTGAAGAAATACTTCTGGAAATTCTTCCGGAAGCATTTGCCGTAGTGAAAGAAACTGCCCGACGATTTTTAAATAATGAATCTTTAACTGTTAAGGCAATTCAAAACGACAGAGACATTTCTGTTAAAAGAGACAGTGTAATTATACAAGGTGATAATGCCATTTATAAAAACTCCTGGCTTGCAGCCGGCAACCTCGTAAAGTGGGACATGCTGCATTATGATGTGCAGTTAATCGGTGGTACTGTACTTCATCAGGGTAAGATCAGCGAGATGGCAACTGGTGAAGGAAAGACGCTGGTTGCAACGTTACCGATTTATTTGAATGCGCTTGCAGGAAGAGGTGTACATATTGTAACTGTTAACGATTATCTTGCAAAAAGAGATAGTGAATGGAATGGCCCGATATTCGAATTCCTGGGATTAAGCGTGGATTGCATCGATAAGCATCAGCCAAATTCCAATGAACGTCGTAAAGCATATCTTGCTGATATTACTTACGGAACCAATAACGAATTCGGTTTCGATTATTTACGTGATAACATGGCACGTAATCCGGAAGATATCGTTCAGCGTGAACATCATTATGCCATTGTAGATGAGGTTGACTCCGTTTTAATTGATGATGCGCGTACACCGTTAATCATATCCGGACCAACTCCTAAAGGCGAGAATCAGGAATTTTTTGCATTAAAGCCAAAAATTGAATTACTGGTAAATGCACAACGTAATTATTTAAACACATTAATTGCCGATGCTAAAAAGAATTTCGGTGTTAAAGAAAAAGAAGAAGAAGTAGGTATTGCATTATTGCGTTGTCACAGAGGTCTTCCTAAAAATAAAGCGCTCATTAAATTTTTAAGTGAGCAGGGTGTTCGTGCATTAATGCAGAAGACGGAAAATCAATATATGGCAGATCAGGGTAAAGAGATGCGTAATAAGATTGATCCGGAATTGTATTTTGTGATTGATGAAAAAAATAACTCCATCGAAATGACGGAGAAAGGAAATGATTTGATTGGCGCAAATACCGGCGATGCAAAGTTTTTTGAAATACCGGATGTAGGATCATTCCTTGCTGACCTGGATCGTTCTCCTTTGCCTTCAGCAGAAAAGCTGGAGAAGAAAGAAGAACTGATGCGCGACTTCGCTATTAAGAGTGAACGAATTCATACTGTTAATCAATTGCTGAAAGCATACACTCTTTTTGAAAAAGATGTAGAATATATTATTGGTGATGGTAAGGTAAAAATTGTTGACGAACAAACCGGTCGTGTGTTAGACGGGCGACGTTACAGTGATGGATTACATCAAGCAATTGAAGCAAAAGAAAATGTAAAGATTGAAGCTGCCACACAAACGTATGCAACCATTACTTTGCAAAATTACTTCCGTATGTATCACAAGCTTGCCGGTATGACCGGTACTGCTGAAACGGAAGCAGGAGAATTCTGGCAGATTTATAAACTGGATGTGGTAACTATTCCAACGCATCGTAAAGCAGTACGTAATGATGCAGAAGATCTGGTTTATAAAACTACCCGCGAAAAATATAATGCAGTCATTGAAGAGATTGTAAAACTTACTCAGGCAGGTCGTCCTGTACTGGTCGGTACCACATCTGTGGAGATATCAGAGTTATTGAGCCGGATGTTGAAGCTCCGTAATATTAAACATAATGTGCTGAATGCAAAACAACATCAACGAGAAGCTGATATTGTTGCAGAAGCAGGACAGGCAGGAACAGTAACTATTGCAACTAACATGGCAGGCCGGGGTACGGATATTAAACTCGGACCGGGTGTAAGAGAAGCAGGTGGTTTAGCTATCATCGGTACAGAACGTCATGATTCCCGTCGTGTAGATCGTCAGTTACGTGGTCGTGCAGGACGTCAGGGAGATCCGGGTTCTTCACAGTTTTTTGTTTCTCTGGAAGATAGTCTGATGCGTTTATTCGGTTCGGAAAGAATTGCAAAACTCATGGACAGAATGGGGCTGGAAGAAGGTGAAGTAATTCAGCATAGCATGATTACCAAGTCTATTGAGCGTGCGCAAAAGAAGGTGGAGGAAAATAACTTTGGTATCCGTAAGCGTTTGCTCGAGTATGATGATGTAATGAATGCGCAGCGGGAAGTAATCTATAAAAAGAGAAGACATGCCTTATATGGGGAACGTCTGGCACTTGATATTCAAAACATGCAGTATGATGTGATAGAAGGTCTGGTAAATACTTATGCTGATAATAAAGACTTCGAGAATTTCAATCTGGAACTGATTAAGAATTTCTCTATTGAAAGTCCGGTATCAAAAGAGGAATTTAACAGTGCTAAAAATGACAATATCATATTAAAAACATTTGACGCTGTACAGGAGCATTATAAAACAAAGTCCATGATGATTGGAGAGAAAGCCTTTCCTGTTGTTAAAGGCGTATATGAAAGTCAGTCACATACCTACGAAAATATAGTAGTGCCTTTTACGGATGGTATCCGGAATATCCAGGTGCTCGCTAATTTGAAGAAAGCCTATGAATCCAACGGTCGTGAATTAATTCATGCCTTTGAACGAAATATAACTTTAGGGCTTATTGATGATTCCTGGAAAGAGCATTTACGTGAAATGGATGATTTGAAAACATCGGTACAGGGTGCAGTATATGAGCAAAAAGATCCGTTGTTAATTTACAAGTTCGAATCTTTTGAGATGTTTAAAAAGATGCTAGAGGAAATTAACAAAGAGATTATGTCCTTCCTTTTTAAAGGTGTAATTGCCATTCAGGATCCGGCAGGAGTTAAAGAAGCAAAAGCTCCGTTGAAATCAGAAATGGCAAACCTGAAAACCACAAAAGATGAATACACTTCATCCCATACTGGTGGCGGTGAAAATGGTGCGCCACAACAACGCCCGCAGGAGAAAGTTCAACCTGTACGTGTTGAACAAAAGGTGGGAAGAAATGATCCTTGTCCATGTGGAAGTGGCAAGAAGTTTAAGAATTGCCATGGTGCAATGGCGGAAGCGTGATAGAATTAGCCGATTGGTTGATTAGCTAATTAGCCAATTATAAAATAAGTTTACAGGCATGGATTATTTCCATGCCTTTTTTTATTGCAACTTTTTTCGGTTTGGATTTAAAATGGTTTTCTACAATTATAATATAAAAAAAAGAAAATACACTAGCCATATTGACAGCTAAATGAGAAACATCAATTACTCCTTAACTACTTTCACAATTCTTATTAAATCGTCTGCAGTTATTTTTAAAAGATAAATACCCGAAGGGAGATTTTTATCTGTTACCATTGCCGCTTCTTTATCTCCTGCAGATATATATTCCATCTGCTGTTGTAATACTGATGATCCGGCAATACTTTGTAACTCCATAGATACAAAACCCGGCTTTTTAAGTGATATATTTAATTTAATCTGATCATTAAACGGATTCGGATACGCCTTAATATTTTCATTACCATCTTTATTATTTGCAACGGAAGCAACCACACAAGTTCCCGGTATATTTGCATCCAGCCATGCCATTCTGTTTACAATATATCCTTTCATTTTGCTGATCTCACCGGGATAATCTGCAGGAATTGGTGAAGGGTTTGCCCAAGTTTGCACGCCTAATATCGGCCATTTAAAAAAGTGGCGGTCTTTTGCTTCAACTAAAAGTAAAGCAATACTATCAATCTGATTCCACAACGTATCTACATTTAAAGTTGTTAAACGCAATTCCTCCCAACGGCATTTCAACAGAGTAGTAAATGCAGGATCCTGAAGCATTTTGGCCCACCAGAAAGGAACATTATTATCACCGGCAGTACCGCAAATATTATTAAACTGATATTGCCATCCTGTGGTTAAATAGCCTTCACAATAATCAGCATTATTAAATGCAATGTTATAATCCCATGCAGGACCAATAACTAGCTTCCCTCCTTTCGTGATCTTCTGTTTATATAAAAAAGTGCTGTTTCTGTAAGCATCTACATTTTTGCAGGTTTCATTAAGTATGAAATAATCCACGAAAGATTGCAGATCAATAAATGATTTATACCCGCTGTCAGGACTGGTAAACCATGTTGCGGCTAAGGCTCTTTCAAAAGAATCAACATAAGATTTTATATAGGCTCTTTGCTTTGCTACAATATCTGCTTCTGAAGGATATTCATATTGAAAATGAATGGGTGTTCCGGGCACACCCGCATAAACAGAATTCCATCCTCCACCACCACTACCTGTTGTTTTGTCAATCTTCACAATATAACCGCCTGTTAAATCAACACCGGCAGTATCTGTAGGCAACAATTTCGATATATCTACTCTATTATTATCCCGCTTCACTTTCTCCAACATTACATAAATTCCTTTATAATCACCATTAATTACCAATTCACAAAAACGGGATCTTGAAGCATAATGTCCGGTTTTATTTGCAATGTCATACACCACTACATTTCTCATACAGGTTTTATCATTGTATGGCGCATTTAAAATCCAGTCGCTTTCCGCAGGCATTCCTAAAATGGTGGTATCGGTTTCTATATATAGTGAGTCTAAAGTTTCAAAACCATATTGTTGCTGAGGAAAAGTTTGCGACCAGCTTCCTCTTATTTCTATTCCAATATTCCCGGAAAATGTAAATGGATTCGTTAAATAATTTCTAATACCAAATCCATTGTCAATAATCCCCATCTGCACATTAATCTTTGGATCATCAACTATCGTTTGCCCAAGTGTATTAATTACCACTATAGGAAGATTGGATGAGCTATAAATAAAAGGTAAAGCCGGAGTGTTGCTGAAAGTTATGCTCCATGAAATTACATTACCGCTTGAGAAAGCATAGTGATCCTGAACTTTCAGTCGCCACAAACCGTTTCCATTTTGACCGTTATTCAGGTTTCCAAGTATTCCTTCTGCTTTATAACTTCCGGTAAAAGGCGGACTGCCCGAAGTAATACTATTCGTTGCTGATGCTGTAAAACAGGTATTAGTGTAATTATTTCCTGTGCCGCCGTTATAGAGCGATAAATCAATTGTAGTACCATCCGGTGCAACAATCTGTATAGTTAGCTGGTAATCGTTGTTGTGCAGAATATTTACACAAACAGATTCAACGC
>JANOBN010000303.1:0-2861 GCA_031411675.1 Bacteroidota bacterium
ACCTCGGTTGCCAGTTCCTTTGTATGTCCCATCCGTTCACAGCTGGCCATATACTTATCTTTTACAAGTTCAAACTTACTACCGGAACCAAGTTTCATCGCCCTGCGTAATACATCTGCTTCGCCCAGGTCAAGACCTCCAAAATAATGAGCAACCTTTATTACATCTTCCTGGAAAACCATTACCCCAAAAGTCTCTTCCAGCAGTTCTTTCAAAACCGGGTGCAGAAAATCAATTTTGCTTCGGTCATGAAACCGTTCGATGTACGCCCTCATCATACCCGACTGGGCCACACCCGGGCGAATGATTGAACTTGCTGCAACCAGTGTCAGGTAATCATCACACCGTAATTTTTTTAACAGCCCACGCATGGCCGGCGATTCAATATAAAAACACCCGATAGTATTGGCCTCTCTTATCTGTGTTGCAACGCCGGGATCATTTTTAAATTTTTCTACATCGTGAATGTCAATCTCAATTCCTTTATTTGATTTTATCAGTCGCAGGCATTCCTTTATATGGCCAAGGCCACGCTGACTTAAAATATCAAACTTGTTCAACCCGACATTTTCCGCAGCATGCATATCCATTTGAATAGTTGGAAACCCTTTAGGCGGCATCCATAAACTTCCAAATGCAGTAATTGGCTTTTCACTGATCAACATGCCACAGGGGTGCAGGGAAAGTATATTCGGAAAACCGTAAAGCAAATTTCCATACTGCAGGATTAAATTTTTTATTTTATCTGTAGCCTGGTTACTTCGTTTTAATTCTTCTATTTCATCCTTAGGCAGCCCGAATACTTTCCCAAGTTGTTGGATGATGGCATCATGCTTAAAAGTGGAAAAAGCTCCCATCAATGTCACATGATTTTTTCCATATCGTTTAAAAACGTAGTCAATTACTTCATTCCGGTCTGTCCAGGAAAAATCAATATCAAAATCAGGTGGCGAGGTACGGTGAGGATTTAGAAACCTTTCAAAATATAAATTCAATACTATGGGGTCCACATCGGTAATACGTAAACAATAGGCTACTATGGAGTTTGCACCGCTTCCCCTTCCAACATAATAAAATCCTCTTGATTGTGCATAGCGAATAATGTCATAGTTTATCAGGAAATATGAATTGAATCCAAGTTCATTAATGATCTTTAATTCTTTAAAAAGCCGCTCCCTGGCAGCTTTATCTTTCTTGCCATACCGGCTGCTGAATCCATCCACTGCAAGTTTCTCCAGTAGTATCCTGTCATCTTCTTTTGTGCCGCCATAGGTCTGTTTATTTTTATCAGTAACAAAATCTATTTCAATATCGCAACTGTCCATCAGCTTGTAGGTGTTGGTCACAATTAAAGGGTAGCGTTTGAATTTGTCAATCAATTCACTTGGTGAGGCAAAAACTTCATCCGGGCTTGCCTGTGACTCAACTGGTAATTTTGAAAGCAATATATTTTTGTCAATACATCTTAGTAACCGGTGCAGATTATAGTACGTTTTATTTTGCACGGTCACCGGTTGCCTGATAACAAATTTATCTGCGAACCTTTTCAGATCCTGGCTAAAAAGCTTACTTATTTCCCATGGCAACACGCCAATCCGCTCATTCACCAACAGTTTATCTGCTGGCTTTTTATTCAGTGGGTATATCACAAAACCATCAGTATATTTATCAAAGAAATATTCCATTAAAGCCGGTTCCGGGAAATCTTTTTTTTCTAGCAGATGTACCGATAAAAATTCATGGATCCATTTCAGGCCGCTATTATTGGCCGCTAATAAAATGTAGAGCAATTTATCGCCGTTCCTAATCTCTGTACCGGCAATTGGTTTTATACCCTCTTCCTGACAAAGCTTAACAAAATCCCATATATCACAAGTCGAGTTGATATTGGTAAGCGCTAGGGAGCCAATACCGTTATCAGCAGCAGTTTTCACCAGTTCTTTTGTCGAAAATGTCCCGTACCGGAAGCTGAAATATGTCTTACAATTGATATACACTTCTCATGATTTGAGAAGCTAAGGTAGATAGAAATACTAAATAAATTAGTATTTCTATGACTAGAAAACTTCTATTGCTTAATTTTACATTTAGAAACAAATCGAAATTCAAGTTATTACGTCAGTTATACTTCGGAATATATTTAATTTTCGGCTGCAGATATATTATTCAATTTTTAAGAATTATATTATTAAACTAAGCAGTATGGCCATGAAAAAGCAATTTGAACGAGATGATAAAGGGGATATTAAGATTGATTACGGTGGAATTGATCCGGAGGCAATGAGGAAAGCCCGGTTCACTTATATATTTCATTATTACGATGAAATAAAAGCTCATCATTTCCCTAGCTTCGACCTGTTTAGTACAATTGATGAAAGAATGAATGAAGCTAAACAAGATCCGGAATTTTATGAAAAGCAACTATATTGGACGCCCGATCGCCCACCATATGATTTTTTTATTCGGTATTATAACTGGCAACTGGCTATGCTCGTTGAATTTTTTAAGGAAGTCTTTGATCAGCGGGCATTCATTGAGGGTTACCAGCCAAACCATAAATTTTATCGTGTTATCCTTCCAAAGTCCAAATACAATGAAATAATAAATTGTATTAATGATTTCGAATTATTGCCTATTAGAGATTTGTTGTTTGAAGTGATAGCAACTGCCCAGGATATGTATGTTAGGGAAATTGCATTTTGGGAACAGCCTGATATGCAAAAATTAGTTACCAGCGCAAAAAAAGAAGCACAGAAAGCAATAGACGTAATCGATAGATTAAATACACGAGAGTTGGAACAAGCGGAATCCGCACCAAAGTTACCATCAGAGTTGCAACATGTTAGTTTTGGATTCAACGA